>JAFWOB010000094.1 GCA_017510065.1 Parasporobacterium sp. | reverse complement strand
TTTCTTATGAGGAAGGAACCCTGATCACGGTATCATCACCTGACGGAACAGAACTGTTCTGTCACAAGACTGCATCCGGAGGCAGTTCCCTTGTCTTCAGTTGTCCGGAACTTGTGATGGGAGAAAGCTGCATCCTTACGATAGCGGAGTATGAGTTTGAACTGCCGCTTACGAAAATGAACAATTATCTGCGCGTTACTTCAGACGGGGAAGTGACAGAGGGAAGCAACGGTGGTTTTGGAGGCGGTGGATTTCCGGGAGGCCCCAGAAGATAGTAAAAGTACAAACTGACGGCAATCCGGCCGGACTGTCCGGGAGGAAATGTGATGGCAAATTATATGGATTATCTGTTCTGGAGAGGAGATCTGACATTTGATCAGGCACCGTTCAATGAGATCGACAGTGCGATTCTGGCAGAAATCTCGTATCTTCCTTTTGAGTATCTGGATATCGACGCTCATGAGATCAGCAGCATCAGGGAGGCACTGACAGGTTTTCTCGAGATGGAAGATCTGGAGGATGCAGTTACGGCACCGTATCATATTGACCTGATCAAAGCCCTGGCTTCCGGACAGCGGTTTATCGACCTTCCGATCCTGGAATTCCGGAATATTTTTGATGAGAGTCATGTGGTCCAGTTTACCGTGATCACGATCCAGCTGGCGCCGGAGGTATACTATGTTTCATTCCGGGGAACCAATCATACTCTGACCGGGTGGCAGGAAGATTTTAACCTGGGAGTGGAATTTCCGGTGCTGTCCCAGAAACTGGCTGCGATCTATCTGAACGGACTCACGACTAAGATCGCCGGAAATCTGATCCTGGGCGGTCATTCCAAGGGCGGGAACCTGGCTGTTTATGCAGGGGCTTTCTGCAAACCGGGCCTGCAGAAACGGATCCGTGAAATCTATAATTTTGACGGACCCGGATTTGAATCCTGGATTATGGCTCAGCCCGCCTATCTTCAGATCGAGGACAGGATCAGGACATTTGTTCCGCAGGATTCCATCATCGGTATGCTGCTGGAGCAGGCGGAAGGATACCAGGTGGTGCACAGTACGGAAAGCGGCACCCTCGCACAGCATCTTATGACTTCCTGGGAAGTGGAGAGGGACCATTTTATCAAACTGGAATCTGTGACTCAAAAGAGTCTGTTCCTGGATGCCGCGATTACAGAATGGATCAGGCGTATGGATTATGAACAGCGCAAGACATTTGTCGAAGTATTGTTCAGCATTTTCAAGGACGCCGATGTGCAGTCTCTGTCCGAGATCAGCCCCAAGCGGATCCGGCAGATGCTCAGTATCATCAAATCCTATCGAAGCCTGGATCATGACAACAGGGAGCATATGGGCGATACCATCATAGCTCTGTTCCGCTGTGTCAGGGAAGAAGCGCCGGCCTTCGGGATGGGAGGCTTCCGGCTGCTGTGGAGAAAATGACAGGGTCGGGGTTTGCAGATTGCCAATAAGGAGGTGTGTTATGAAGAAACTGATCGTTATGATGTTTGCTGTTGTATTGTGTATAACAGCTTCAGTGCCCGTGTCAGCAGAGGAGATTCAGGAGAATAAACCTGAAGCACAGGATGCTTTACTGTTGGAAGATCCGATCCGGGAAGTTCCTGAAACCGAAATTCCTGCAGAAATACCCGCTGTGGAAGAAGATACAGACACAGAAGAAGATGCAGGTGCGGCTGCCGATGCTGATGATGAAACACCTTCTGAAACGGAAGACATTCCGGAAGCAGCAGATGTTCCGGTGGAAGAAGTCATTTCAGAAGAAGATGCTGCGATAGAAGAAGACGCTGCGATAGAAGAAGACATCACGGCAGAAGAAAACATTCCGGAGACAGAAAATATTCCGGCAGAGGAAGATGAAGTTCCGCCTGTACAGGAAGCTGCCGTATCGGAAAATGAGCCGACTCCGGCAGAGGAATTCCCTGAGGAATCGGAATCTGTTGAAATCTCCATGCTCAATGCCGGAGTGGTTGATCAGGGCATTTGCGGGAATGACGTCGATTGGACATTATATAATGACGGCCATCTGTCCATAACAGGCAGCGGAAAAATGTACGGTTACGATTACGAAGATTTGCCGTGGGGTGAATACCGGGATATGATCACAACTGTAACGGTGGGAAATGGAATAACATGCATTGGTGACTATGCGTTTCAATTATGCAAAAACATTACCAGTATCACTCTTCCGGACAGCCTTATAGACATAAACGAAAGTGCATTTGAGCATTGTGGGAGCCTTACGAGTATCAGCATCCCCGGAAATACGGAATATATCTCACTCTGGGCATTTAACGGCTGCCACTCTCTTGCAGAAATCACCATTCCTGTCAGTTTAACACTCATTGACGAGTATGCATTCTATGACTGCCCCAGCCTGATGTCGGTTTATTATGCCGGGACGGAAGAACAATGGGAAAGAATTAATATCATCGGGGGGGGAAACACGTCTCTTAAATTAGCATACTATTCCACCATCGGAAAAACAGGATGGATGAGGATCGACAACCATTGGTTTCATTTCAGTTCCTCGGGAGCAATAGATACGGGTTGGCTGAAACTAGGCGGCAAATGGTACTATCTGAATGCCTACGGGACCATGCAGACCGAGTGGCAGTATATCGAGGGGAAGTGGTATTATTTTAACCTCGATGGCGTCATGCAGAAAGGCTGGTTCAAAGAGGGAAGCAAATGGTATTATCTGAGCAGCAGCGGCGCCATGGTGACTGACTGGCAGAGCATCGGCGGGAAGTGGTATTACTTTAACAGTGACGGTGCGATGCAGAAAGGCTGGCTGAAATATAAGTCCAAATGGTATTATCTGAGCAGCAGCGGCGCCATGGTGACCGGTTGGCAAAAGATCAGCGGGAAGTGGTATTATTTTAATTCTTCCGGTGTGATGCAGACGGGCTGGCAGAAGATCAATGGCAAATGGTACTATTTCTCATCAGGCGGCGTCATGCAGACAGGTACCATTACGATAAACGGAGAAAAATACACCTTCGGATCAAACGGCGTCTGGATCAAATAAAGGTATGTGCGCTTAAGATCCGCGTTAGCCGGTATTTTAAAAACCACTTGACAACGCAACAGCGCAGGTGTAAAATACGGCTACTTGCGGATATGGCGGAATAGGCAGACCTGTAGTAAACACAGAGAATTTGTTGATTTTAAGCCACTTGCCGCTTTTTTTATTTCTTATGTAAGTCACTTTGTAAGTCACTTCTATAATACAGCTGATTAAAAGAGTCTCTATCAGGGGCTCTTTTGTTATGTGGCGAGTTTTCTATAATCATATGGAATGAAAATATCATGCTTATTTTCAAATGAAACGTAATAGTCAAAAATACAATGTAATCACTGGATTCGAAAACAAGAACAAGATTATACTGCAGATCTGTGATATTATTACAAATAGACATGGAAAGTGATGATATTTGTGTCTCCAGCCTATACCGAAAACAACAGAAAAAAGAATGAATAAACCGGATTCGATTTCAGCTTAACAGCTGTTGTACCCTATGAACCAATTTCTATTGTCAAGATAGTGCATTATATTCAATTCAATAAAATAACATACAAGAACAAAACATGTAAATTATTTAATAGATGCTGTTGAAGAAGGTGACTATATGTCGTTTTATCGAGTGTCTAATAGATTTAGTTTTTTGCACTTGTTTTCACAATTATTCTGTAAAGGGGCTGTCGCACTAAGTGCGGCAGCTCCCTTTTTAATAATGGTATCAAATAAAAATATAATATCAAGCCAGGACCTCTTTCAGAACCCTCATTGCATTACGGAAGAAGATCTTCTCGATCTCATCTTCCGTAAAATGCTGCCTCCGCAATTCTGCTTCCAGCATGGGAAGATAGGAAGCATCCGGCATTTCCAGGTCTCCCTCGATCCCGTCAAAATCACTGCCCAGTCCCAGGCAATCAATCCCGCCCACATTTCGGATATAGGCAGCATGTTCTGCCATCCTTTGAACGGTTGAGCGGGGATGATCGGACGGATCGAGAAAACTTGCACAATAATTAAGTCCTGTAAGACCGCCTCTGTCTGCAATCGCCCGGATCATTTCATCTGTAAGATTGCGGACATGTCCGCAAAGCGCTCTGGCATTGGAATGGCTGGCGATAAACGGCTTCCTGGTATGGTGATATACATCCCAGAAACCGGCATCGGATAAATGGCTGACGTCGATCAGCATTCCCAGCCGTTCCATTTCAGAGATGAATTCCAGACCTTTTTCTTTCAGTCCGTTTGTGGTATTCGCCGCGCAGGGATACACATTGGCGGCATTTCCCGGTACTTCATTCGGCCACGCCAGATCATTTTCATAATTCCATGTCAGAGTCATGATCCGGACACCCAGGGAATACAAAACCCGCAGTACCGAAAGATTTCCCAGGCAGCAGCCCCCTTCCTCCACCGTCAGAAGGGCACTGATCCGGCCTTCCTTGCGGTTTTCCAGAAATTCTTCCCAAGTCGTGACCTGACGGATCTCCTGCGGATACTGTCTCATGGCCTGCCTAAAAAGATCCACCTGTTCTAAAGCCGTGACCAGAGGGTTATAGGGATCTCCCAGATTGATAAACAGGGCAAAGCACTGCAGCAGATAATCCCCTTTTTTTAACTTTTCCAGGTCTACCTGCAAATGATTCGACCCAAGATCAATTTTTTCGCCACGGTACAGCCCGTGGCGAAGCTCACTCAGTGTATCACAGTGTAAATCGATGACTTTCATATCTTTCTTTCCTACAGGCGAAGGCCTGCTGCTGCATATAGTTTTTCAAGAAGATCAGCGCGGAACTGAGGGTGTCCCGGACGAAGACTGTTTATTACCACGCCCATATCCCCGGCTTTTCCGGTGGAATGGATATACAGTCCGTCTTCCAGATACATGGCTACGTGGCCCGGAAAATACAAGGTATCACCGGGCCTCAGGACGTTGCTTTCCAGATTGGAAAGATCAAATCGGTGATCCGTCCATTGAAGCTCCAGCCGTTTTAACGGATAGTTTTTTACGATTGCCGCATCCCGGAAAATATGGACTCCACACAGCAGATAACTCATATGCGTTAATCCCGAGCAGTCGATGCCAAAGCTGCTCCGACCGCCCCAGCGGTACTGTATTCCCAGATATTTTTTCGCCGTACACACAAGATCTTTTCGGAAGGAAGCTTCTTTTTCCTCATAAGATAATACGGTGCCTGCAGAATCTGCGTTATGGCCCCCATACCATTTATCCAGTACTTTTTTAAAGTCAAATCCGGTTTTTCCGCCGGCTTCCCGTTCTCTTTCTGAAACTGCATTTTTCTGAAGTTCTATCAGCAGGGCAGGGTCTTCCATAAGAAGCTCTTCCCCGAAACGCTTCTCCATCAGGCGGTTCGATGCGATGTAGCCGGTGGTCCCGTCAGCCAGACAGACTTTGGTATAGCCTTCCTCCGAAGGTTCCAGTGGCTTCACCAGCGCTCCTCTTGGAAGTGTGAGCAGACAGCTCCCGTGAACCGTCGGGGCAGTCAGGATATCCACACAAGTTCCGTCGACGACCTGAACATGGTCAAGCCACGCCCGGATCTCTTGCCCGCTTGCGGGAAGAACGGCATTTTTATCAATATAGCCGGCATATCCATAGGAAGAGAGGATGTACAGACAATCCGGTTCTTCCTTTAATACCCGGCATACATTTCCATACAGGCCTTCATCAGAAACGGTGGATACATAGAATCCTTTTTCATCCTGTTTCGTACGGGAAGGCGCGGAATAGACCACGGCAGCTGGTTTATTGATCAGAACATAAGAAACCATAGGATAATAACCTCAATTCCGGTTTTCAAAATCGCCTGCGTGATGGCAGGCACACAGCCTTCCTCCGTAATCTTTCAGCTGAGGCTTTTCTTTCAGGCATTCTTCCGTTGCATAAGGACAGCGGGTATGGAAATAACAGCCTGCAGGAAGATTCACAGGACTGGGGATTTCCCCGGTGATCATTTTCCTTTTGGACTCCCGCAGATGGGGGTCTGCCTGTGGGATCGCATCCATTAGGAAGCTGGTATAGGGATGCAGGGGATTGCTGTATAATTCGTCTTTATCCGCAATCTCGCAGACAGAGCCTAAGAACATGACACAGATGCGATCCGCGATAAAATTGATCACCGACAGATCGTGCCCGATGAAGAGATAGGTCAGTCCATATTGCTCCTGCAGATCCTTCAGCAGGTTCAGCACCTGGCTCTGTACAGAAACGTCCAATGCGCTGACGGGCTCATCACAGATGATGAGTTCCGGTTGCAGTGCCAGTGCCCGGGCGATCCCAATCCTCTGCCGCTGTCCGCCGGAGAACTGATGCGGATAGCGGTTCATGAATTCCACCGGGACTCCGACTGCCTTCATCAGTTCCATCACCTTACGGTCCAGTTCTTCTTTGGAAGAACAGATATGATACGTGATCAAAGGTTCCGCTATGATACGGCGCACGGTCATACGCGGATCCAGGGAAGCGTAGGGATCCTGAAAAACCATCTGCATATTTGGGCGGATGCTCCGGAACTCCTTTTCACTCATCGCCGTAATATCCTTGTCATGAAACAGGACATTTCCTCTGGTAGCCTCGAGAAGCCGGACAATGGTACGGCCGAGAGTACTCTTTCCGCAGCCAGACTCGCCTACAAGTGCAAGAGTCTCTCCTTTATAGACCGTAAGGTCCACATCTGTGACTGCATGAACGCACAGAGCATTTTTCCCTTTTTTGAGCTGAAATTCCTTGGTCAGCTTGTTTGTCTGGAGCAGGATCTCCCTGGAATCCGATCGATCCGGGATCTTTCCGGGAGCAGTTTGATTTATCTGAACGTCATTTCTATTCATGCCTGCACCTCCGTAGAAACGGACTGTGTATCCGCCGGCTTTGCTTGTGTCAGCTCTGCCTGTTCCGGCTCCGCCTGAGTCAAATCTGCCTGCAGCGGAGCGCCTCCTGTTCCGGCAAGTTCTTCCTCCACATGGAAACACCGTATATAATGATCTTCGCCCGCGCAGATCAGAGTAGCCTTTTCCGAACGGCATCTATCTGTGGCATACTGGCAGCGGTTGCTGAAGGCACAGCCCTTGGGAAGATGGAGCAGATTCGGTACGACACCCGGAATGGTATAAAGCCTCTCCGGATTCTTTCCAATCCGCGGAATGGAGGCCACCAGACCTTTGGTATAGGGATGCATCGTATGATCAAACAGTTCAAAGGTTTCTGCCTGTTCCATGATCTTGCCGGCATACATGACATAAACATAATCACAGATCTCCGCGATCACGCCGAGGTTATGGGTAATGATCAGGATGCTGGTTCCTGTTTCATCCCGGAGCTGTTTCATCAACCGGAGGATCTGTGCTTCTATGGTCACATCCAGGGCTGTTGTAGGTTCATCCGCGATCAGCAGCTTGGGTTTGCAGATCATGGCCATGGCGATCATGACACGCTGACGCAGACCGCCGCTTAATTCATGGGGATAACTGTTATAGCGCTTCTCAGGTTCCGGGATCCCGACGCTGCGGAAGATCTCGATCGTTTTCTCTTTGGCCTGTGACTTGTTCAGAGAGCGGTCATGGATCAACAGGGTCTCGCGGACCTGCCTGCCGACTTTCAGTACCGGGTTTAAACTGGTCATCGGTTCCTGAAAGATCATGCTGATCTCTTTACCGCAGTACTTGCGCAGCTCTTTATCTTTATACTGGGCCAGGTCTTTTCCGTCATACAGGATGCTGCCTTCCGCTATTTTCCCGGGAAACCGTAAGAGTCCCATCACAGACTTGGCAGTCATGCTTTTTCCGCAGCCGCTTTCTCCCACAAGCCCTATGATCTTGCCCTTCGGGACGATCAGGTCTACCTCATCGACTGCAGGCACGACCCCTTTTTCTGTGAAGAAATAGCTTTTCAGTCCGCGGATCTCTAATACATTTTCCTGATTCATCTTCATCCGCCTCCTTACTGTTTCTTCATATAGGGATCCAGTACGTCCCTAAGACCATCACCCAGAAAGTTAAATGCCAGCACTACCACCATGATGACCAGACATGGGATCAGACATAACCAGGGACTGGTAAAAAGATATTGCTTGGCTTCATTTACCATCAGACCCCAGGAAGCCGACGGTGGCTGAACCCCGATCCCCAGGAAGCTCAGCGAGCTCTCCGAAAGGATCGCGCTGGGAATGTTCAGGGTGAAAAGAACGATCAGGCTGGGGATACAGTTGGGCATGATATGACGGAACATGATCGTCCAGCGCTTCACGCCGATACTCCGGGCAGCCTCTACGTATTCCGTTTCCTTAAGGCTCAGAGTCTGCGATCTGACCACACGGGCAACCGAAGCCCAGCTGGTCAGAGAAAGGGCAATAAATAAAGTGACGACGCTGGTCCCCATAATATACATGACTACCATAGCCAGCAGAAGAGAAGGGATCGACAGCATGACATCCGCCACACGCATGATCACATAATCCACCCATCCTCCGAGATAGCCGGCCAGAAGGCCCAGTGTTACACCAACCACTAAAGCGATGATACTGGGCATAACACCGATCACAAGAGATACCCTGGCACCGTATAACAGGCGGGTGAATACATCCCTGCCAAGATAGTCCGTACCCAGTATATGTTCGGAAGAAGGCCCTGCAAGCCTTTCCGTCAGGCTGGTATCCGACTCTCCGTAAGGAGCGATCACAGGAGCAAATACAGCGAGGAGAATGATCAGCAGGATCACGATCGCCGATACGGCTGCCAGCTTGTTCTGGCGGCACATACGCCACAGTTTTTCCTTAATGCCGTCTTTTTCTCCGATCTGGCTGCTGAGGTTTTCGGTATTAAAGTCCATTGCTTTTACTTCATCCATTTCCTCAATTCCCCTTTCTGATACGCGGATCGAGTGCCGAATACAGAAGATCTGCCAGAAGATTTCCCAGGATCACGATCACGGTCGTAAACAGGATGGTTCCCTGCAGTACGGGCATATCCCGGTTACCGATCGCGGTCGTTGCCAGCCGTCCGATCCCCGGAATGGCAAATACAGTCTCTGTGATCACTGCGCCGGACAGCATACTTGCCAGCTGCAGCGCCATCATCGTGATCACCGGAAGCAGGGAATTCTTGAGAGCATGCTTCATGATCACGGCAGCCTTAAAAAGGCCCTTCGCTTTGGCAGTATCAATATAATCCGCCTGCATGACCTCGATCAGGCTTGATCTGGTCATTCTTGCGATGCTTCCGGCACTGTTCCAGCCTAAAGCAATGGCAGGCAATATCATACTTATGAAAGAACCTGTACTGGTAAGCGGAAACCATTTCAGCTGAAATGCAAATATGTACTGCAGAAACAAAGACGTCATGAACACCGGCATGGAGACACCCATCAGGGCAAATCCCATGAACATACGGTCCAGCAGACGGTTCTGGCGGATTGCAGCGATAATGCCGGATGTAAGACCGACCACCCATGCAAATACGACACCCATGCAGGCCAGTTTCAGAGTATACGGAAAGGCATCCATGATCATTTCACTGACTGCACGGCTGTATTTATAACTGGTACCAAGATCTCCCTGGAACAGTCCGATCACATAGTTAAAAAACTGGACAAGGATTGGTTTGTCCAGACCCATGGATAATGTCAGTCTTTCAATAGCCGCATCGCTGTAATGCTCTCCCAGAAGAGTCAGGACCGGATTTCCGGGAATGACGCGGAGCATCAGGAAGATCAGAAGAACAACCCCGATCAGCACCGGGATCGCTCCGATCAGGCGTTTCAGGACCTGTTTCATTGTTTTGTGTCCTTTACAGAGATTTTTTTCGTCTTTATGAATTGACGCGGGCAGGAGAAGTAAGAACTTCTCCTGCCCGAAAGTAGTTCTTTAATGGTTTAGTTTGCGGCCTTTACACCGGCAAATGCATAGTCTGAATATCCTGCCCAGTGAGGAATGAAGTCAGATACGTTGTTGCTCAGAACGAACAGATGGGTCTCCTGATATAACGGGATCCAGGAAACATCTTCTTCGATGATCTTCTTCTCCAGTGCGGCATATTCTGCCAGACGTTCTGCCTCGTCAATGATGGTCGGAGCGGAAGAAACACGGTCCATGATCTCTGTGTTGGTATATCCCAGAGAACGTCCGGATGCTCTGGATTCGCTTCCCCAGAACGTAGCAATGAAGTTATCCGGATCATTGTAATCAGCAGTCCATGTGGAAACATAGGAATCGATCTCTCCGGCTTTTCTCTTGTCCAGCCAGGAGGAGTGATCGTTGTTATTGACGGTTGCATTGATGCCGTTTTTCTGAAGCATGTCAGAAATGGCCATGATGACGGCCTGACGGGTGGAGGAGTTATTTTCATCATTATCGATCACAAATGAGAAATAATATCCATTGTCGTCTTTGGTATATCCGGCTTCTTCCAGAAGCTTGACAGCACCTTCCGGATCATAGGTCAGCCATCCCTGGTTTTCTTCGGTATAGCCTACCAGTCCTTCCGGATAGATACCGTCTACCACCTGGCCATCTCCGTTCAGCAGCTGATCGATGATCGTCTGACGGTCAATGCTCATAGCGATCGCTTTTCTGACGGTGGGATCAGCAAGGGCTTCATTGGTAGCCTGATTCAGCGCCATATAGGAAGTTCCGAGTCTCGGAGCTGCTACGATCTTCTCTGCATAAGCAGTCTTATATACGGCTGCAACCACTGCGGAATCCATGTTGGTGCAGTCCAGGATATCCACCTGATCCATCTGGAACATCATGCTGAGTGTATCGGAATCCGGGATGATCTGAATGTTAACGGAAGCGAAATCCGGTTTCTCTCCCCAGTAATATTCGTTACTTCCCAGCGTTGCGCCGAGATCACGGGTCCAACTGTCCAGCGTATACGCGCCGGAGCCGATGCAGAATGCCGGATCCTGTCCAAAAGCATCTCCTGCTGCTTCCACGACTGACTTTTCAAAGATGCAGCATGCCGGAGATCCGAGAATGTTCAGGAATCCTGCATAAGGCGTGGTGAGCTGGATGGTGAAATGTGTATCGTCGGTAACTGTGATCCCAGGAATGTATGCGTCATGGAAATTGCCTGTTCCGGTATAATCTTCATAGCCTGCTACCGTTTCAAACAGGTATTCCTGCTGGCTGCCTTCCACTGCCACAAGACGGGTGAAGGTATAAGCAACATCGTCTGCGGTCAGCTGATTTCCATCCGAGAATTTTACATCATCCCGGAGCGTGAAATCGAAAGTCATACCGTCTTCTGATACGGTATAGTCCGTGACAAGGCTGTTTACCAGCTGTGCGGATCCGCTTTCGTCGATCACGATCTCGAACAGACGGTCAAACACGTTGATCGGGATACAGTAATCCTGGGTTGTCATATGTGCGTCATAGGTCTCGATATCGCCTGTCCATGCGATATTCAATGTGCGGCCTGCATCGGCTTCGCCGGCCATGCCTGCACCTGCAAACAGGCTTGCTGCCAGAAGAGCACATAATACCATTACGATGAGTTTTTTCATGTGGGTTTCCTCCTTAAATAAGTTTAACGTGTTGTTATTCTTTTGGAAAACACGGAACTCCGGATATGCCAAGACCAGGTGCCTGTGTCAGCTGAATGACAGGGCCGTCAAATACCGGCCCTCCTTCATAAAGATCCTTGCTGCACAGAGAAGGACCGTCCAGATCTGCCCGGGTGCAGACACCCTTTGCCGCTCCCAGATGGGCTGCTGCCGCAGTTGCGATCTTTCCTTCCAGCATCTGTCCGATCATACAAGGTATTCCGTAGGTTTCCGCAATGCTGATGATCTTCAGCGCTTCATAGATGCCGCCTGTTTTCATCAGTTTGATATTGATAATATCTGCAGCTCTTTCTTCCAGTACACGGATCGCGTCCTGCGGAGTAAAGACGCTTTCGTCTGCAAGGATCGGGATCGTGCTCTGAGCTGTACATTGCTTCATCCCGTCAAGATCCATGGCAGGAACCGGCTGTTCGATCAGATCGATATCCAGGTCTTTTTCTTCCAGCTTCCGAATGATCTTAAGGGCTGTCTTAACATCCCAACCCTGGTTCGCATCCACCCGCAGCCGGATGTTCTGGCCAACTGCCTGTCTGATCGCTGCGATCCGTTCCACATCTTCCATCCCGCCTTTTCCAACCTTGATCTTGAGGCAGGTGAATCCACGCTTGACGGCTTTCAGGCTGTCTGCCACCATTTCTTCCACCGGATTCACGCTGATGGTGATATCTGTCTCGATTCTGTCCGCATGACCGCCCAATAGTTCATAAAGCGGCCGGTTCAGAGATTTTGCCCACAGATCGTAAACAGCCATATCGACTGCAGCACGGGGAGAACTGTTCCTCACAACCGCCTGGCGGAGTTTCCGGGAAATACCGTCAATATCCTGTATTTCCATTCCGATCAGTGCCGGTGCAATGAATTCTTCCACTGCACAGCGGATACTTCCCTTCGTATCACCGGTGATGACAGCGGTAGGAGGGGCTTCTCCAAAGCCGGTTTCTCCGGTATCAGAAGTGATCCGTACGACGATGTTGCTGATCGAATAAGCCGTGCGCTCTGCTGTTTTAAAAGGTGTGATCAGCGGAGAGTCCAGTTCCGCTGTCTCAATTTTAACAATTTTCATATCCATAAAAGTGATTCCTTAAAGATCTGTCAAAGTATTCCGCCTGATGAAAAGCAAATAATACTAACAGAATATGTCTTTTTAGCAATTTGTCAAGTTAAAACGTTGCCGTTTTAAATCAATGATATGCAAGCTGCAGTCAAAGCAGCTGACGGAATTCTTCCAGACAGTGGCAGTCCTTGATCCGATGGGCCGCTGTCAGTGCATTCAGCACACATTCTTCGGCACATTCCGCAGCTGCCGCAAATGCCGGGTTCAGAAGATCTTCCCTTATTATATGATAGTTTTCGATATCGCAGCTGCTGTCCCTCACAAGATCATAAGACGTCGTAAATCCGATGGCAATATCGCCGCTTCCGTGTCCGAAAAAACTTCCGCAGCGGGCGAGTCCGGCACTTAACCGTTTGACGATCCTTTTCAGTTGCCGCGAACTCACCGGAAGGTCTGTTGCCAAAATCAGGATACAGCTTCCACAGTCCTCGGTTGGAAGCGAGGAATCCAGGCGTTCTCTGATCGTATCTCCCGGTCTGATACCCAGGATGTTCAGTTCTTCCAGCATCCCATGGTTGCAGAGCGCCAGCACACCCAGCGTATAGATCTTATCTTCGATCGCGAAAATCCTGCTGGCACTGCCAATGCCGCCTTTCAGGCCATGGCATACCATGCCTGTTCCCGCACCAACACACCCTTCCGGGACGCTGTCAGAAGCTTCCCGTATTGCTTCCATGACCTCCTTCTGGCCAATGACCCGCTTCCTGATCAGATTCAGGGATCCGTCATTGCATTCGCCGACCACGGGGTTGACGCTTTTCAGGATATCCCCGTGTGCCTTGCAGATCTGATCGGTATATTCTACCAAGGCGTCGTATACCAGCCCGACATTCAGCGTATTGGTCAGTGCGATCGGGGTTTCTAACTGGCCCAGTTCTTCAATTTGGACAAGGCCTGTTGTTTTTCCAAACCCGTTGATTATATTACATGCCGCCACACAACGGTGATAATAGATATCTTCTCTTGGCACGATGACCGTAACACCGGTATGATGCCGTTCATTTTCGATTGTGTAATGTCCAACCGTTACCCCGGGAACATCCGTGATCGCATTCTTCTTTCCGGGGATCATTCTTCCAGGTTCAAATCCCCAATCTCTGATCCGTCCAGACATTTGTCCGCTCCTTTCTGTTTCATAGATACAGACATTCTATTTCTTATTGCCCTGTTGATGCAATCTTACCCGGATTATTGTAAAATATCCAATGTTTCAGAACAATACGTAAAGGAATAAATAATGAAGATCTTATATGACGTCCCTCAGATCCTGCAGAATCCGGAGCTCCCGAATGGATGCGAGATCACCAGCCTTTGTGAGCTGCTGCATTACTACGGCTTTGAGATCGATAAATGTGATCTGGCGGATCATTATCTGCCGCAATCTGAAAAATGGTACGGGGCTGATCCGAATACCGTGTACCTCGGCAATCCGCGCCTGGATAACAATTCGCCGGAAACAGGGTATTATTGTTTTGCAGGTCCGCTTATTACAGCTGCAGATAAATATCTGAAAGAGCAGAAAAGTACCTTGAGACCTGTGGACCTTACGGGAGCGGAAGAACCGGAGCTTATCTCCGTACTGCAGCAGGGATATCCTTTTATCTTCTGGGCATCTTTGCATTTTGAAGACATTCAGTATGACGGTGCTGCTGCCTGGATGCTCCCCGACGGGACCTGGCATAAACCGTTTCATATGCTTCACTGTATGGTCTGTAAAGGCATGGATGAAGACTGTTATTATATCGCGGATCCGCTCGGATACAACACACAGGTTCCGAGAGAACAGTTTATGAAGATATTCCGGCAGCTGGGAAATCGTGCCTTGATCCTGCGATAAACCCTGATATCTGCGGATATGTATCCAGCATGATTTCTGCCGGTGCGCTTGAAAGCAGCGATTGAAAAGGCTATATTTTCAGTGAACATGGAATGGGAATGAAAAACAGGGGTTCCAATATGAAGAAAGTTATCATCATTTTTCTCTTTCTGACAGGTGTCTTCTGCATGATCTCAACAGAATCTTGGAGGAGCAGAGGAAGAAACAGAGAAATTTACCAATAATGAGTATTGATAAGCGGGTTTTTACTAGTACACTTGGTAAAACAGCAAATTATAATACTGTTGATGTTTCAATAGCAAATATTATAAGGAAAATAAATCAAGATAGTCTGGTAATAGAGCCTTTCAGCTCTCATGCCTTTAGGGATACATTTGCAACGAGGGCGATGGAATCGGGGATGAATCCAAACACCCTGAAAGAAATCCTTGGACATAGCAGCATTAAAATTACATTGGATCTCTACGCTCACGTGATGCCAAATACAAAAGCTGTGGAAATGGCAAATGTAAAAATAGCAGGGTGATCAAGAAAGTGTAAGTCCATTATTAAATGGATTATGGTTCAAAGATATATCCTAAGTAGCTAAAATCAATAAATATAAGTCTGAAATGTAAGTCAATTTGTAAGTCAATTTGTAAGTCAAAACCCCAAATTTAAGGATAAGTGACTACATCTCAGAGTGCTATATGATAACACAAGATAACAACCATATTACGGAAGAAAAGCCTTTAAAATCAACGTTTTTCATTACTTTAGAAAGTGCTTGACAAAGCAGGATGGAGCGTGATAAAATACGGCTACTTGCGGATATGGCGGAATAGGCAGACGCGCATGGTTCAGGTCCATGTGAGGTAACACTCATGCAGGTTCAACTCCTGTTATCCGCACAAGAAAATGTCACTCGTTACCGGGTGACATTTTTTATTGCAAGAATGCTGTAAGAGTAATCATCTGCTGTTTCACAAGATGATAATATCGAAGAGATCATTTTTTCCTCTTCGATATCGAATCACCGACGGGTACCAGCTGCACCGACAATTTCTGCATTTCTGTCTTTCAGAAGAGGCTGATAATCCGTATAATAAAAACAGCCGGTTCCATAGGCAGGTATTTGCCGGCATGCTGAAAAAGGAGGCTCAGCCATGTGTATCACCAAAAAGAATAAAAATGTGTGGCTGTTCATCGGTTTCCTTGTGCTGGCCGGGATCGCCAATCTCCTGAGCAGATCCGGGAATACGCTGTTTGATACCCTGATGGGCAGTATCAACGATATCATCTTTATCGGGCTTTTGCTGTTCTGGAGTCAGTCTGTCCGGACAAGACTTCTTCCCGCAAAAGCCAGAACCTGTATTCTCAGCATTTCTTACCTGATGCTGCTGTATCTGCTGCTTCGGATCTTCAAATATAGTATTCTGCGTGAAACGCTGGTGATACGTTATGCGGTGTATGCGTACTGGATCCCGCAGATTCTGATCCCAACGCTGTTCCTCATAACCTGTATCCGTATCCGAAGAGGGGAACATGCGGGCGGAAAATGGAATGAAACCCTGCTTCTGATTCCGGCAATCCTGCTTTCTCTTCTGGTCTTAACGAATGATCTTCACAGACTGGTATATGATCCGAAGATCGATCTGTCACTGTTTGAAGTCAATACCGGAACCTATACATACGGCCCCGTTTTCTATTTCATATACATATGGATGATCCTGGCAGCCGTTTCGGGTTTTATTCTGCTATTCCGTGAAACAGGACGCCGTCCCGGGAAAGTGTTAAGTCTGATTCTTGCAGTGCTCCTTTTCTGGGTCGGTTTAATTCTGCTGAATCTTCTTTTCATAGATAAAATATCGGGCTATCGCATGTTCAATGTGCCGGAGATCCATATCTTCAGTATGCTTGCTATCATAGAGATCAGTATCCGTTATCGTCTGATCCCGTACAATGAAAACTATTCCGGTTTATTTCGAAATCTTAAGATGCCTGTTTTTATAACAGATACAGCTCTTCATACCGTATACCGGACAGATCAGGACCTGCATGCATGCTGCAGTGAAAAGGAACTGCTGTCTGCTCTGCAAAAACCTCTTATTTTGACGCCTGATCACAGACTTCACGGAAAGCAGATCCGTGCCGGCTATGCATTCTGGGAGGAAGATGAGAGCATGGTCCACCAGGCGCAGGAAAAACTCCTGGAAGCAAATGAGATGATCGAACAGGAGAACAACCTGATCC
>JAFWOB010000093.1 GCA_017510065.1 Parasporobacterium sp. | reverse complement strand
CAGCATGATCGTCATAGGGACAAATGCTTTGCCGGCGCCGCGGCAGACGGCTGCCACTGCATGGGCGAAGGCCAGCATGCCGTAAAACAGCGATTCGATATGGGCCTGGGTGGTACCGAAAGCCACCACTTCGGGCGTGCTGTCAAACAGCCCGATCAGGACAGGCGCCAGGAAGAAGATCAGGACGCCGATAAGTTCCGCAATGGCAACCGCAGACAGGATTCCGAAGGTGGCGCCTTTCTTGGCCCGGTCCTTTTTGCCGGCGCCCAGGTTCTGGCTGACAAAAGTGGTGATCGCCATGGTAAAGCTCATGATGGGCAGGAAGGCGAAGCCTTCGATCTTGGCGTAGGTTCCGAACGCTGCCATGGCCATCATACCGAAGGTATTGATCTGGGACTGCACGATCACGTTGGCAAATCCGATCACGGAATTTTGGATTCCGGAAGGAAGGCCGTAACGCACCATCAGGATCAGGGCCCGTTTATGGATCCGCAGTTTTTTCGGCTCAATAGTGTAAATGTGTCCTTTCTGCATCAGATGGAACAGACACAGGATACAGCTGGTAAGCTGGGAGATCACTGTCGCGACGGCTGCTGCCCAGACGCCCCACCGGAACAGCCCGATAAACAGGCAGTCCAGGCCGATGTTCAGAAGCGAAGAGACGATCAGGTAATAGAGCGGGCGCTTGCTGTCCCCGATGGCGTTCATGATGCCCTTCAGGACATTGTACATAATAATGGTAGAAACGCCCCAGAAATAATACCGGAAATATTCCACGGCCTGCGGCATAACGGCTGCGTCCACATTCATCCAGCGAAGGAAGGTGGGCGTCAGCAGCACGCCGAACGCCGTCATGAAAACAGAAGAAAGAAGCCCCACCAGAACATTGGTGTGGATCGCTTTGCTGACACTGTCCTTGTCGCCTGCCCCGAAAAACCGGGAGATCACAACGCCGGCTCCCATGGAGGCTCCCATGACGAAACTGATCAGCATGAAGATCAGGTTGCCGGAGGAACTGACGGCAGCCAGCGCTTCCGTGCCGAGGAAACGGCCGACGATAAAAGTATCGGCGGTGTTGTACAGCTGCTGGAAGACCTGGCTCAAAAAGATGGGCAACGCAAAACGGATGATGATCCGCGCCGGGCTGCCGGATGTCATATCAAGAGTGTCGTCTGATTTTTTCGCGGTAATGTCTTTTTTCATGATCAAGATGTATTGTAGCACGAATAACAAAAATGTAAATCGCCTTGCTTTTCATCAAAAATATGGTACTATAGCAGCACTTTAAAGAAAAAGAGGATGAAAGCGATGATCTCATTTGAAAGTGACTATATTGCAGGCGCTCATCCGAAGGTGCTGGAGCGGCTTGTGGAAACCAATCTGGAAACTCTCAGCGGCTACGGGGCCGACAGGTACTGTGAAAGCGCCAAGGAAAAGATCCGCCTTGCGTGCGGCCTGGAAGACGCCCAGGTGGAATTTCTTACCGGCGGGACCCAGACCAACGAGATCGTGATCTCCACCATGCTGAAGGATTATGAAGGCGTGATCGCGGCCTCCACCGGCCACATCAACGTGCATGAAGCCGGCGCCATCGAATACACCGGTCACAAAGTGATCGCGCTGCCCCAGGAACAGGGCAAGCTGAAGGCAGCTGATCTGAAGAACTATCTGGAGACATTTTACGCGGACGAGACCCATGAGCATATGGTGTATCCGGGAATGGTCTACATTTCCCATCCGACAGAGTACGGCACATTGTACAGCAGACAGGAACTGGAAGACATTGCCGGAATCTGCCATGCATATCACATGAGCCTTTTTATGGACGGCGCCAGGCTGGGATACGGCCTTATGAGCCGGGAGACCGACGTGACACTGCAGGATATCGCCAGGATCTGTGACGTTTTTTATATCGGCGGCACCAAGGTAGGAGCGCTGTGCGGGGAAGCCCTGGTCTTTACAAAAGGCAACCGGCCGGAGCATTTTATCAACTCCATCAAGAAGCGCGGTGCTTTGCTGGCCAAGGGACGTTTGGTAGGCGTGCAGTTCGACGCGCTGTTCACGGACGGCCTGTACAGCCGCATCGGCAGCCATGCCATTGAGATGGCAGAGCGGCTGAAGGAACTGTTCCGCAGGAAAGGCTATGCATTTTTCCTGGAATCTCCCACCAACCAGCAGTTTGTCATCCTGGAAAATGCAGATCTTAAGCGGCTGAAAGAGCAGGTGGCCTTCAGCTTCTGGGAGAAGGTGGACGACGATCACACTGTGGTGCGTTTTGCCACCAGCTGGTCCACTACCGAGGCGGATCTGGAAGCGCTGGAGAGCATCCTGTAAGTACAGTTTTCTTTGACACACGGGTGTCATGGCAGTATAATGTACGCGGCAAAAATTCGAGAAATAAAATACAAAAAGAAACGAGGTTGCAGATGAGTAAAATTGATTTAACCAAATACGGCATCACCGGAACGACAGAGATCGTTTACAATCCTTCCTTTGAAGAACTCTTTGAAGAAGAGACCAAACCAGGCCTGACAGGTTTTGAAGTTGGCAAGCTGACAGAACTGGATGCCATTAACGTTATGACCGGTATCTACACCGGACGTTCCCCCAAAGACAAATACATTGTCATGGATGAAAACTCCAAGAACACCGTATGGTGGACCACTCCGGAGTATCCCAACGACAATCACCCCATGTCGGAAGAAGTCTGGGCAACCGTAAAAGGTCTTGCACAGAAAGAACTGTCCGGCAAGAGACTGTTCGTCATGGACGCATTCTGCGGCGCCAACAAGGATACCCGCATGGCGATCCGGTTTGTCATGGAAGTTGCATGGCAGGCACATTTTGTAAAGAATATGTTCATCGTTCCGACAGAAGAGGAACTGAAGGACTTTGAGCCGAACTTCGTGATCTACTGCGCATCCAAGGCAGTCGTGGATAACTACAAGGAACTGGGACTCAACTCCGAGACCTGTGTTGCCTTCAATATCACAAGCCGTGAGCAGGTCATCCTGAACACCTGGTACGGCGGCGAGATGAAGAAGGGTATGTTCTCCATGATGAACTACTATCTGCCGCTGCAGGGAATCGCTTCCATGCACTGCTCCGCCAATACCGATATGAACGGCGAAAACACCGCCATCTTCTTCGGTCTGTCCGGAACCGGCAAGACCACTCTTTCCACAGATCCCAAGAGACTGCTGATCGGCGACGATGAGCACGGCTGGGACGATCAGGGCGTGTTCAACTTCGAAGGCGGCTGCTACGCCAAGGTCATCAACCTGGACAAAGAGTCTGAGCCCGATATCTACAACGCCATCAAGCGCAACGCTCTTCTGGAAAATGTTACCGTAGACGAAAACGGCAAGATCGATTTCGCAGACAAGAGCGTAACGGAAAATACCCGTGTGTCCTATCCGATCACCCATATCGAGAAGATCGTTCGCCCGGTTTCCGCCGCACCGGCAGCCAAGGACGTGATCTTCCTTTCCGCAGACGCATTCGGTGTACTTCCTCCGGTTTCCATCCTGACACCGGAGCAGACCAAGTACTATTTCCTGTCCGGATTTACCGCTAAGCTGGCCGGCACGGAAAGAGGCATCACAGAGCCGACCCCGACCTTCTCCGCATGCTTCGGACAGGCATTCCTGGAGCTGCACCCGACCAAGTACGCAGAAGAACTGGTCAAGAGAATGGAAGCCAACGGCGCCAAGGCATACCTGGTCAACACCGGCTGGAACGGCACCGGCAAGCGTATCTCCATTAAGGATACCAGAGGCATCATCGACGCGATCTTAAACGGCGCCATCAACGGCGTTCCGACCAAGAAGATCCCGTTCTTCAACCTGGAAGTCCCGACCGAACTGGAAGGCGTGGACACAGGCATCCTGGATCCGAGAGATACCTATGCAGATCCGTCCGAATGGGATGAGAAGGCAAAAGACCTGGCCGGAAGATTTATCAAGAACTTCGTGAAGTACGAAGGCAACGAAGTCGGCAAGGCACTGGTAAGCGCAGGCCCGCAGCTGTAAGTGCTCTGCGAACCCATCAGGTTATAAACATAGCAAGCCCCTCCTCGCGGAGGGGCTTTTTCAGTCTGTCATACAGATGAGGTGTTCTTTTTTTGGTCGTTTTTTAAAAATAAGAACAGGGCGTGTTCTTTATTTTTGAAATTGTGTCATATGAGAATATAAAGTGTTCTTTATTTCGGCATTCCTGATATTTGAGAACTGCCCAAGTATTCTTTATTTCCGTCTTTGGCTTGTTTGAGAATATTTTTTATTCTTATCTAAGGGAAATTCCCGATTTGAGAATAGTCTGCCTGTTCTCAAAAAATGAAAAACCGTTCAAAAAGAACACATGGTATTCTCATTTACAAGAAAAGCCTGATCTGAGAACACCATGCGTTCTTAAAACTGACGAATGGCAAAATAAAGAACAAAGCAGAGTCTGTAAACAGAACGCAGAGTCTTATTTCATCACATCCATCATGGCCTTGACATTTTCGAGCTTGGCGTTCAGCGGGACTTCGCAGCCGGAGGAGAGCATGAAGCCGCCCTTCATTCCCATCTGCACCAGCTTCTCGCTGTAGGCAGCGACTTCGTCCGGCGTGCCGTAGGCCAGCATCGTGGCGGGAACGTCGCCTCTGATGGACTGCCAGCCGCGCAGGGTGTCATAGGCCTGTTCGATGTCGGTATCGCCGTCCAGCTCCAGATGCAGGCAGCCCTTCGGAAGCTCGGTGAAATACTTGACCATCGGAAGCCAGTTGGCGTCGGCGTGCAGGACGCTGACAAGGCCTGCCTGATGATAGCGGATGATAGAAGCCTTCAGGGTCGGCCATACGAGTTCCTCGAACATGGTCGGGGAAATGAAGGTGGCAGAGGATCTCATGGCGAAGATGCCCAGCTTTCTGCCGCCGGTGGCCTTCATCATGCCGATGGTCTTCTCATCTTCGATGGGCTGATATTTTTCCATGATGGCGACGATCTTTTCGGGCTCGTCGCACAGATCGTAGGTGAAGTCTGCCATGCCGCGGATCATGGAAAGGGTATCGAAGATCGGGCCGGTGGCGGATTCAAAGCAGGGGACGATGCCTTTGCTGATCAGATAGCCGATGGTCTTGCCCAGGTTGGCGCCTAAGATGCCGTAGCGCTCGCCGATCTGCTGCGGATTTGTGAACGGAGGATTCTGGATGCTCATCAGATATCCGCCGTACCAGTACTCCCAGGACATTCCCATGATCTTGTCATATTCGGAGGTGTCATCGAAATAGGGAGACTCCACAAACTGGTACAGATCATTATCGCCCAGGTCTCTTCCCGGCAGCCGTACCGGAAGGCCCATGACAAAGGTGGTATCCAGCGGGCACATTGCCATGGATACGTCGGGTTTGCCGATCTTGGCGATGGTATTTTCAATGGCCAGGATCCATTTGTCCGGATCGGAGCAGATCTCTTTCTGGGAAACGCCGCCCAGGGCGCCGTAGGTAGCCACCATCATCGGGAATACCGGCATTTCGCTCCGGTCTTTATAGGGCTCCAGGCTTAACATTTTTTCATATTTTTCAAATGAGTTCATAGGATTCTCCTTCCTCAATATCATTTACAAAAGTTCTGTTTACATCTTACAATGCGACAATCCCTTGTACTATGGACAATCCGCCCGAAGTGTGAGATAGTAAAGCTTAAGAAGGCTGTGCACTGTGCACAGTGAGAAGGAGGGCTTTCATGAGGCTCAGTATGTGGATCTTATATGACTGGCTGAAAAAATACCGCCCCGAGCCCCGCATCCTGCAGGGGGAACAGGTACTAAGAAGCGCCAGGATCCTGTCTAATGAAGCGGATATCGAGCGGCAGAATGTCTATCTTGCCAGGGCTTCGGAGTTTATCAGCGGGGAAGAGGACAAGGTGATCTGTGTCCAGGGAAAGGACATGATCCTTCTGAACACAAAGGATATGGACGAAGTCCTGAACGCCATCTTTGACGCCTTTGATTTCTATAACAGCTGGGCGGACGGCTTGGCGGAAGAGACCGCGGCCGGCTGCAGCGTGCAGGATATTGTGGACCGGAGCGATCCGGTGTTCCGGCAGCCACTTTTGGTGTACAATTCCGGCAACGAAGTGGTGGGGATCTCATCCGGATACCCGAAGGGCTCCCTGGACGAAGAATGGGATGTGCTGCTTCAGACCAGGACCAACTCCATGGATTTTCTGATGAAGCTCCGGAAAGAACTGAAGCTTCAGAGAAACCGCCGGGACACCATGCGGTATTTTGTGGAAGGATCCCGGTACAGCTCCGTTTATAAAAGCATTTTTTCGGGAAGGCTCTGGGTCGGACGGCTCCTTCTTCTGGAAACGGACCATGAGCTGTCCAGGGGGGAAATGCAGCTGTTCGACACCCTCGCATCCATGGTGGAGCACTGGACCTTAGACAGCAGCAGAGCCAGCCAGATGAAAGAGGAGACTGCAGTCTTCCGGGAACTGATCGGCGGCCAGCCGGTTTCCCGGGAAGAGGTCGATCACAAGCTGCAGATGTCCGGCTGGCAGAAAGACCATAAGAAGCAGCTGATCCGCATCGAGATCCCCCAGAACCGGATGGAGATCTCCCGGGCCCTGGCGCAGCGGCTGGAGCATGCATTTGCCGACAGCTACGTGATCGACGCCTCGGAGGTGCTGTATCTGCTGGTCAACAAGGACCTCCTGCCGGAAAGAGATCTGGAAGCTTCTTTGAAGGAGCTCCTTTCAAAGAGCCGGCTGTGCGCCGTGGCCAGTTATGATTTTACGGATGTGTATAAGCTTTCGGATTACAATGAGCAGTGTATGCTGACTTACAAATATATCCCCCGCAGGGAAGGCGTGCTGTATCATTGCCCGGATTACGCCCTGGAGTGTATCCATTCCTTTGTGGCGACTTCGGTGCCGGGCGTACTCAGGCATCCGGCCCTGGAACTCCTTCAAAACTGTGACCGGGAAAATGGGAGCGATCTTTACGGAACGCTGTACGCCTACCTTCGAAGCAGCTGCAACATGGCCGAGACAGCCAGAAGGCTTCATCTTCACCGCAACTCCCTGCTGTACCGGCTGAACCAGATCCGGGAACTGACCGGGATCAGCCTGGATGACGCGGACGCACGGGAATATTTACTTTTTTCATATTATATATAACGATGGAACGATTGATCTTTCATGTGGATGTAAACAGCGCTTTTCTGTCCTGGGAGGCTGTCCGGCGGGTGAAAAACGGGGAACCGGATATCCGCCTGATCCCCGCCTGCGTCGGGGGAAATCCGTCTTCCCGCCGCAGCGTTGTGGTGGCCAAATCCATCCCTGCCAAAAAATACCATATCGTCACCGGGGAGCCGGTATCGGCGGCTTTGCGAAAATGCCCGGATCTTCTGGTGGTGCCTTCGGATTTCCGCCTTTACGCACAGTGCTCGAAGGCATTTAAGGACATTTGCCGGGAATACGCGCCGGTGCTGGAGGAATTTTCCATCGATGAATGCTTCCTGGATATGACGGGGACTTCAAGGATCTACCCGGATCCCATCAAGCTGGCGGTCACGATCAAGGACCGGATCCGGGACGAGCTGGGATTCACGGTCAATGTCGGCATCGGACGGAACAAACTGTGCGCGAAAATGGCCAGCGATTTTGAAAAGCCGGACAAAGTCCACACCCTGTTTCCGGAGGAGATCCCGGAGAAAATGTGGCCTCTTTCCGTAGGGGACCTTCTGTTTGTAGGCAAGTCCTCTGTCAAAAAGCTTTCGGAAGCGGGGATCTATACCATCGGGCAGCTGGCCCAGGCAGACCCCTTCGAACTGGAAAAACTCCTGGGCAGGAAAATGAGTCTGCAGGCCAGAAATTACGCCAACGGCATCGACGACTCCCCGGTAAGAGACCGCCCGGAGGAGGCCAAAGGCTACAGCAACGAGATCACGCTGGAAGATGATGTGACCACCATGGAAGCCGCGCAGACGATCCTGCTGGCCCTGGCGGACAGCGCGACAAGGCATATGCGGAGCGAAGGGGCGAAAGCCGGCTGCATTTCCGTGTCGATCCGCTATCTGGATTTTAAGACCAGGTCCCATCAAATGAGCCTTCCGGAGCCCGTGGATACCAGCCGGGAAGTCTATGAAACGGCGAAAAAACTCCTGGCGGAGCTCTGGAAAGACAAGCGGCCTCTGCGCCTGATGGGGATCTCTCTGACGAACCTTTCCCGGGATTCCTACGGGCAGCAGATGACGCTGTTTTCCAAGTCTGATCAGAAGGAGCGGGAGCGGGATGAGAAGCTGGACCGCACCATGGATGAACTGAAGAAAAAGTTTGGCTCCGACATTGTCCAGCGGGGCAGCGTCATGTCCCTGGGCCTTTCCGTTGCCAGGAAATACAAGGGAAAAGAGGACTCGGAAATGAGTTGACCCGCCTGAAGGGATATTGTAGTATTGCGGAAAGAGGAGGTATTGTCATGAAAATCTTATCATTCGGTTCATTGAACATTGATTATAATTACAAGCTGGATCACATCGTAGCCCCGGGGGAGACGATCTCTTCCCACGACCTGATCGTAACCTGCGGCGGAAAAGGACTGAATCAGTCCATCGCGCTTCGAAAAGCAGGCGCCAAGGTCCTGCATGCGGGGATCATCGGCTATGATGGGGACATGCTGAAAAAGGCCCTGGAAGACGCCGGCGTCGATACGACGCTGCTCAAAATAGATCCAAACAGCAAGAGCGGCCACACCATCATCCAGATCGAAGAGAAGACGGCGCAGAACTGCATCATCGTCTGCCCGGGCACCAACGGCATGGTGGAGAAGGATTATATCGACGAGGTGGTAAGCCATTTTGAACCCGGCGACTACGCCGTGTTCCAGAATGAGATCACCAATGTGGACTACGCCATGAAATCCTGCCGGGAGAAAGGCCTGCGGGTGGTTTTCAATCCGTCTCCCATGACCAGGGAGCTGGCGGCGTCGGATATTTACCGGTATGTGGACGATCTGTTCATCAATGAAGTGGAAGGAGAGCAGATGACGGGGACCGACGATCCGGAGGCGATCCTGCAGTCCCTGAAAGAGAGTTGGCCCCAGTGCCGCGTGATCCTGACCCTGGGCTCCAAAGGCGCCGTGATCCTGACAGAAGACGGGCCTTACTATCAGAAGGCGTACCCCTGTGAAGCGGTGGATACCACAGGCGCTGGCGATACCTTCTCCGGCTATTTCACCGCCCTGAGCATGGCCGGCAAAACGCCTGCCGAAGCGCTGGAGCTTTCCTGTAAGGCGTCCTCCCTTGCCGTACGCAAAATGGGAGCGGCGGCATCGATCCCGCTGCTGGAGGAAGTGCTGGCGGCGAAGTTCTGATCCGCAGCCGCTCGCTGCCGCAGGTTCTGTGAAGGAAGTTTCCGCAGCCGCTCGCTGCCGCAGGCAGTCTGTGCCCTACGGTTCCATGTGGGTGACAGAGCCGATCCAGGGGGAGATCTCTTCGTACTCCACCTGCATATTGCCGAAGGCGGTAACCAGCTTAATTCCCGGCTTGTTATAGCCGTGGAAGTCTGTGCCGCCGCTGGTATACAAATGATATTTCCGGGCCATCTGGAGAAGCTTCTCCACATGGCCTTCTTTATTGGACTGATGCTTCAGTTCCATTCCCTCCGCGCCGGCGTTCACCGCCAGCCGGATCAGATCCTCCGTTTCCTCATCGGACAGCCCGTAGACATAAGGGTGCGCCACAAAGGCCATGCCGCCCGCGCGGTGGATGATCTCCACCGCCTCCTCAAAGGAGGGCAGATCGAAGGTCTCGTCCACATAGAACTCGCTTTCTTTATTGGTAAAATGATCCCAGTACAGCCTGGTGGCATCATTTAGAAACGGATACTTTTCGATATTTTCCGGATGCCGGTTCAGTTCCATGAACATTACCGTATAGCCTTCCGCCTTTCTTCCTTCATTGGCGGTGATCCCCTCGTCAAATGTAAGATTCTTGCTGCGGCAGATCTCCTTGAAGCGCTCCAGGATCAGCTGCTGTTTGCGGACGCGGTTTTCAAGGCTGTAGCGGTTGTCCAGATACTGCGCCATCACAGGGATGGAGATCCCGTATCCCAGCATGTCCCTGAGGTTCCCGTCCACGCTGCAGGTGAGCTCCACGCCGGGGATCAGGGTCACGCCCTGGTACAGCTTCGCAAGTCCCTTTTCCAGATCCAGGTAGCAGCCGATGCTGTCGTGGTCCGTGAAGGAGAAGATGTCCACATCCTTGTCCCAGAGCATGTTCAGAAGGTCCTGCGTGGTAAAGGTCCCGTCCGAATGGACGCTGTGCATGTGAAGATCGATGATATGATTTTCCTGGCGCATGGCTTTATTCCTCCCGGAAAGAAGTGGTCATCTGCAGAGGCCTTTTTGCGGCCCGCCTGCCGCATGGATTATAGTACGAAGTGCCGGAAGGCACAATTATAAACCGAGAGACATGCAAAAATGTGTGCTGCAAAACAGAACTGTACGGAAAACGATGCTATGCATGATTTTTCAGAAAAAAAGGTAATGAAATGGATGCTATGCATGATTTTCAAAAATCCGCTGCAACGAAATCGAGGGTATGCATGATCTTAGGCCATGAACAGAGGTCAAAATCATGCATAGCATCGTATAAATTACAAAAAATCATGCATAGCTCCGAATCTGATGCAGACGGTTCCTAAAAATCATGCACAGCATCCATTTTGTTACAGGAAGATCCTGCAGGAGGATACAACCCCATTCATTTGCAGCGCGTCTGCTTACCACAGCCTTTGCCATGCCGGCTCATCAGTTGTACCGAATCACCAACCAACAGCGCCTGCTAGGGAAAAAGTCTAATGAACCGAAACAATATTTGTGCAAAACAACAAAAACGAAGCAAAGGCGACAAAAGCGGAAAATCATATCTTTACATTGAGTCTAAATATGCTAAAATCGAGGATGTAAAAAATTAGGAGTTTGGTAATATTTACCAAATTTTCCACAATATT
>JAFWOB010000011.1 GCA_017510065.1 Parasporobacterium sp. | reverse complement strand
GAAACCTTTGCGGAACGGATGGCCCAGAAGGAGCAGGAAGCGGAAAAAGCAGTCCCGCAGGAACCGGAGAAAACAGCGGAGCCCCGCGAGGCAAAGATGGAAGACGCCAGGGAACCGGAGAAGAAGGAACATGCTGCCGGAAAGGAACGCAAATCCGTACTTGGCCGTCTGAATGAGAAAAAGGAACAGGTGAAAGGCCAGCCGAAGAAGAGCGGTCCGAACCGCGCACAGGAAGCATCGATCTGACCGGCGAGGACAGCATGGATATGACTTCCCGAAATGAAAAGAGGGCTATCAGCAGACATCGGCCGGCAGCACCAGGAAAGGAGAACTATATGGATCTTAGAAAAATGATGGCAGAACGCCTGAAGCAGTATCAGCTGCTGATCGCGTTCGCAGCAAAGCAGAAGCAGGCAGAAAAACAGGAATCGTGAGAAACATGAGGTGAAAGGCAGGCATCCGGGAGACCGGGTGCCTGCCGTGTTTTTAAGGAACGTGCAGCGGCCGCCACAGGAATCCGGCCGAGCACAGAAAGCGAGGGAATATGTATCAGAATCCTTTTACAGAGAGATTTTTGGTGATTGCGGAGAAGCCGAGCGTGGCCAGGACGATCGCACAGGTCCTGGTGTGTGAGGACAAAAGGGACGGTTATCTGGAGGGGCCGGACGGCGCGGTCAGCTGGTGTTTCGGACATCTGGCGGAATATGCCATGCCGGAGGCCTATGACGAGCGCTACCGGAAATGGTCGCTGGAGGCGCTGCCGATCATACCGGAGAAGTGGAAGCTGGAGGTGACAGAGGACAAGGCAAAACAGTTCAAGACCCTGAAGGATCTTCTGAACAGCAGGGAGTTTTCCTATGTGGTGAATGCCTGTGATGCCGGACGCGAGGGTGAGCTGATTTTCAACCGGGTGTATGAACTGTCGGGAAGCCGTATGCCGGTGAAGCGCCTTTGGATCTCTTCTATGGAAGATAACGCAATCCGGGAGGGCTTCCGGACCCTGAAAAGTGCTGACGAATACCGGAATCTGGCGGATGCATCGGTCTGCCGGGCACAGGCGGACTGGCTGGTCGGGATGAACGCATCAAGGGCATTTACAAAGGTTTATGATTACCGGCTCTCCGTCGGACGTGTACAGACACCGACACTGGCCATGTTGGCGGATCGGGAAGCAGCAATAGGCGGTTTTCAGAAGGAGCAGTATTTCATTACCCATCTGCTGATCGACAGTCAGGGGAAAACGATCGATGCGGTATCGGAACACTTCACATCCCGTGAAGAAGCAAACCGTCTCGCCGGCATGTGTGAAGGAAGAAATGCCCTGGTCACATCGCTGGACCGTCAGACGAAAACGGCTGCCCCGCCAAAGCTCTATGACCTTACCACGCTGCAGAGGGATGCCAACCGCCTATTCGGCTATACGGCCGCAAAAACTCTGGAATGTGCCCAGACCCTTTATGAGAACAAGCTGATCACCTATCCGAGGACCGACAGCAATTATCTGACGGATGACATGGAGCAGACGGCGAGGAACGTGATCGCAGCAAGCAAAGAGGTATTCCCGTTTCTTGCCGCGGATCCTGCGGAGGAGACCGGCAGGCTCTTAAACAGCAAAAAGGTCAGCGACCATCATGCCATTATCCCGACTGTGGAGATCCGGAACGCAGATCTGTCCGGACGCTCTGTGGAAGAGAAAAACGTGCTGATTATGGTTGCGGCGAGGCTGGTGTGCGCGGCAGGAAGGCCGCATGTCTATGAGACGGTGAAGGCAGCCCTTCAGTGCTGCGGATACTCCTTTTCTGCCTCGGGCAGATCCGTGAAGGAACCGGGATGGAAAGCCATAGAGGAAGCCATGAGAAAGCAGTGCCGGGCAGATGCAGAAAGCGAAACGGATGATCTAAGCGTCGTAAGTGACGGCCAGGATCTTTCCGCTCTCTATCAGGGAGCTTCGTTTTCACCGGTGCACACAAAAGTATCAGAGCACTGGACCCAGCCGCCGAAACGCTATACAGAGGACACCCTGCTTGCTGCGATGGAGAGGGCCGGCAGTTCGGATATGGAGGCAGATGTAGAGCGCAAGGGCCTCGGTACGCCGGCAACAAGGGCGAGTATCATCGACAAGCTGATCCAGTCGGGCTATGCGGTCCGCAAAAAGAAGCAGGTCATAGCAACAGATGCCGGAAGGCAGCTCATATCCGTAATGCCGGAATACCTGAAGTCCGTGAAGATGACAGCGGACTGGGAGAACCAGCTTCTCATGATCGAGCGGGGACAGTATGACAACCGCACATTTATGAACGGGATCACCGGAATGCTGCAGAGAATGCTGGAGGAATGCCGGCAGATCGAAGGCGATGAGAGGAACCGCTTCGGGACGCATAAGGAGAGAGAAGCAATCGGGACATGCCCGGTTTGCGGCTCACCGGTCTATGAAGGAAAGCAGAACTTCTACTGTTCAAACCGCGATTGCAGGTTTGTCCTCTGGAAGGAGAACCGGTATCTGGAAAGGATGCAGAAAAAGCTTGATGCCGGGATGGCAAAGGATCTGCTTGCGAAAGGAAGAACCAGAGTAAAAGACCTGTATTCGGCAAAGAAGGACAAGCTGTTTACTGCAGATCTTCTGATGGAGTGGAAAGACGGCAGAGCCATGTTCAGCCTCGACTTCCCGAAGACTTCCGGCGGCAGACAGAGAGGAGCAAGAAGCAGATGAAGGAAGAAACCATGACGCTCTCGGAGCTGAAGGAATACATCCGGGATATGCCGGAGGATGAGATCTTAACGATACGGTTTGAGGAGGAAGACGATCATGGCAGAGACGATCGAAATGACGGAAACGAAGCAGTATAAGCTGCGTGAAGTCCGGATCCGCCTGGAAGAAGGACGTGCTCTTTTCTCCGATCAGCCCATGTCAAATCCTGAGGCGGCACTGGATGTGATGCGCAGGGAGCTTTCCGGTTATGACCGGGAAGTTCTCTGTGTGGTCAACCTGAACAGCCGGCTTCAGCCCATCAATTTTCATGTGGT
>JAFWOB010000010.1 GCA_017510065.1 Parasporobacterium sp. | reverse complement strand
TGTATTTTCACAACAGATGGGAGAGGCGGTCACTGTTGCATTTTTGTGGCAAAACTGCGGCATTGGTATGTAGGAATTCTCATCTGCGTTTTTATAAGATACGTACAACAAAAGAAAAACAAACAGAACCGAACCTAGAATATAAAAAGTACAGGCCGGCCCGGCCGGCGGAAGGGAGAATACCATGAAGACAATGTTGATGATCGTTGATTCCGTGATCTTATTTGCCGCATCCTTTTTCCGGAAAGGCATGTATGCGGACACCCTTCCCGAAGCATAAACAGAAAGTTCACTTTTTCTCATTTCTTTCAGGCGGAATACCCGGGCAGCGAAGGTCTGCTGCCGGCGGCGGTATCCCGCCTGGTTTTTATGTGGGCAATTTCCTGTTTTGTGATTTTTTCCATATTGAATTTTCAGGCAAATTAGAATATCTTCAATCTAAACATTTCGGATAAAAAACAAAAAGACAGGAGAACACATATGAAAAGGATCGGAGTATTAACATCAGGCGGAGACGCACCGGGAATGAACGCAGCCATCCGGGCGGTTGTAAGAGCCGGGCTGAGCCGCGGCATCTCCACGATCGGGTTTAAGCGCGGGTTCAACGGAGTACTCATGCGCAGCAGTTCCGATCAGGACGATTTTACCGTACTGACTTCCAGGGACGTATCGGGAACCGTTCATCGGGGCGGGACGTTTCTGATGACGGCCAGATGCCTGGATTTCCTGGAAAAGGAAAACCAGATCAAAGCGGTGGAAAACATGAGATCCCTCGGAGTGGAAGGGCTGGTCTGTATCGGCGGAAACGGAACTTTTCACGGAGCGGCAAGTCTGAAAGAACTCGGCTTTCCGGTGATCGGAGTTCCGGGGACCATCGATAACGACCTGGGCTACACGGACTACTGCATCGGTTTCGATACAGCCATCGATACCGCCATTGAAAATATCGACCGCATCCGCGATACCTGCGGCTCCCATGAACGTGCCAGCCTGGTCACGGTGATGGGACGGGACTGCGGCGCGATCGCATTCCATACGGGAATTGCGTCCGGCGCGGAGATCGTTATGGTGCCTGAGATCCCGTGGAGCCTTGAAGAAGTGTCGGAAAAGGTAAAATGGGCGGCCATGAACGGCAAGAACAGCATGATCATGATCTTTGCGGAAGGAGCCGGAAACTCTCTGACCAGTGATGTGGATGCGATCTGCGCCGGAAACGAGAAACTGACCGGGATCACCGGTAAATATCTGACCAGCTCCGGCATCGCCAGGATCATCGAGGTGCTTTCCGGGCAGGAAGTCCGCGCCACCGTTCTGGGATACACGCAGCGCGGCGGCAGTCCTTCCGCCAAAGACCGGGTGATCGCCAGCCGGCTCGGGGCCTATGCCGTAGATCTTCTGGCACAGGATATCAGCGGAGTTGCCGTCGGTCTCAGAGGAGAAGACCTGATCAATGTGCCCATCGAAGAAGCCATGGAAAGCCAGGTGGATCCGAAGCTTGTGACAGATATGGCAGACCTGATCGGAACGCTGTCGGGGATCTGATGAAATAATCGATTGATATTGAATATTTCCTGTGCTACTATAATTCAGATACAGACACGGCAAGTAATAAAGAGAGGTATCGAATGACCGCAGTTTACAGGAATGCGACCATATATAAGGATGGAATCTTATCTGTCCGGAATGTGACCGTCAGGGAAGGGCATCTTGTTTTTATTGATCAGCTCGGCCCGGAAGCGGAATTGACAGATCATTGTCTGATATTGCCCGGTCTCGCAGATGTGCATGTACATTTGCGGGAACCGGGTTTTTCTTATAAAGAGACCATCCGGACCGGCACCATGGCAGCAGCCAGGGGCGGCTATACCGCCGTATGCCCGATGCCGAACCTGAACCCGGTGCCGGATACCGCGGAGCATCTTCAGGAAGAACTTTCCATCATCCGCCGGGACGGTCTGATCCGCACGATCCCCTACGGCGCCATTACCAAGGGAGAAAAGGGCGAGGAGCTGGCCGACATGGAAGAAATGGCGGACAGCGTCTGCGCATTTTCCGATGACGGAAGGGGCGTGCAGTCAGATGACATGATGCGCCGCGCCATGCAAAAAGCCGCCGGCCTTCATAAGCTGATCGCCGCCCACTGCGAAGTGAACAGCTTGTTGAAGGGCGGCTATATCCATGACGGCAGGTATGCCCGGGAGCACGGTCACAAAGGGATCTGCTCCGCCTCGGAGTACGAGCAGATCGCAAGGGATCTTGCCCTGGCCAAGGAGACGGGCTGCAGCTACCATGTCTGCCACATTTCCACGAAAGAAAGCGTGGATCTGATCTGCCGGGCAAAGGCGGACGGGATCGATGTGACCTGCGAAACAGGGCCTCATTACCTGCTCCTGTGCGAGGATGATCTGCAGGAAGAGGGACGCTTTAAAATGAATCCGCCCTTAAGGAGCCGGGAAGATCAGGCTGCGCTGCTGGAAGGCATCAAGGACGGCACCATCGATATGATCGCCACGGACCATGCGCCGCACAGCGCGGAGGAAAAAGCCAAAGGCCTGGCAGGAAGCGCCATGGGCGTTGTGGGGCTGGAGAGCGCATTTGCCCTCCTGTACACCCATCTGGTGCTGCCCGGCGTCATTTCCCTGGAGCGGCTGCTTACGCTTATGATCGACAACCCGAAGAAGCGGTTCGGCCTTGATACCGGCGATGATTTCACGGTGTTCGAGACCGCCACGCCTTATGTGATCGATCCGGCTGAGTTTGCCTCCATGGGGCGGGCCACGCCGTTCGCGGGATGGGAAGTGAAAGGCAGATGCCTTCTGACCGTGTGCCGGGGCAAGGTCGTTTATCAGGACGGCCAACGATAAGCACTCATGTAGAATCCGAGAAAATGCGGTTTTACATGATAAAATCGGGCGGTTTTTTATGTAGAATTTGCAAAAGTGAAAAAATACATGAAAAAAACAACCGGAATTTCATGTAGAAATCATATTATGAAAAAAATACATGAAAAATCGGCGAAAAATTTCATGTAAAAAAATAAGAAATCAAAAAATACATGAAAGACCACGTCAAAAACTCATGTAAAATTAACGAAATTCAGAAGATACATGAATCCACTGCCCGAACAAGGGGCAGCAGCACATAAAACCAGCTGCGAAAACCAGAGGCAGCAGCGCACAATAAGACAACCAAGCAGTAAAGATACAGAAAGAGGAGGCCATATGGCAAAGAGAACGGATTTAAAGAAGATCATGATCATCGGCTCCGGACCGATCGTTATCGGGCAGGCAGCAGAGTTTGACTACGCGGGGACCCAGGCGTGTCTGGCATTGAAGGAGGAAGGGTTCGAGGTCCTGTTATGCAACTCCAATCCGGCCACGATCATGACGGACACGGCAATCGCGGACAAAGTGTACATGGAGCCGCTGACACTGGAATATATCGCCAAGATCCTGCGCTACGAACGGCCGGACGCTATCATACCGGGCATCGGCGGCCAGACGGGCCTCAACATGGCCATGCAGCTGGAGCGCAAAGGCATTTTGAAGGAATGCGGCGTGGAACTTCTGGGCACTTCCGGCCACAGCATCGAGCAGGCGGAAGACAGGGAGCTGTTCAAGGAACTGTGCGAGAGCATCGGAGAGCCCGTGATCCCCTCCCAGATCACCTACAGCCTGGAAGAGGCGAAAAAGGCAGCCGTCGAGATCGGCTATCCGGTGGTTCTTCGGCCGGCATTTACGCTGGGCGGCACCGGCGGCGGATTTGCCAACAATGAAAAAGAGCTGGAGGAAATAGGCCTGAACGCCTTCAAGCTGTCCCCGGTGCATCAGGTCCTGATCGAAAAGAGCGTGAAGGGCTATAAAGAGATCGAATTTGAAATGATGCGGGATGCGGAAGATAACGTCATCACCATCTGCGGCATGGAAAATGTGGACCCCGTGGGCGTGCATACAGGTGACTCCATCGTGGTGGCACCGATCATGTCCCTCAGCGACGAGGACCTGAACATGCTCAACGAAAGTGCCATCAAGCTGATCCGGGCCCTGAAGATCAACGGCGGCTGCAACGTCCAGTTCGCGCTGGATCCATTTTCCAGCACCTACTACCTGATCGAGGTCAACCCGAGAGTCTCCCGTTCCTCAGCGCTGGCGTCCAAGGCCAGCGGCTATCCCATTGCCAAGGTAACCGCCAAGATCGCCGTGGGGATGACCCTGGACGAGATTAAGATCGCCAACACCACCGCCCATACGGCACCGGTGCTGGATTATGTGGTTGCCAAATTCCCGCGGTTCCCGTTTGACAAATTCTCCGGCGCGTCCAACATTCTGGGCACCCAGATGAAAGCCACCGGCGAAGTCATGGGCATCGGCTCCAACCTGGAGGAATGCATGCTCAAATCCGTCCGCAGCCTGGAGATCGGCGTGGACCATTTCTACATGGCCAAATACGACGGCAAGTCCAAAGAAGAGCTGGTGGAATATATCTCCTCCTTCCGTGACGACGCGATCTTCGTCATCGCCCGGCTGATGCGGCTCGGCATGAGCATCGAAGAGCTTTACGAGATCACGAAGATCACGCCGCTGTTCCTGAAATCCATCAAAAAGATCGTGGACTACGAGACCGTCCTCGCTCAAAACCCGGGCGATCTGGCAGTCCTTAAGGAAGCCAAGAAAATGGGCTTCGCGGACTCTTATATCGCAAAGACCTGGAAAATGCGGGAAGTGGAAGTATTTGCCCTTCGCAAAAATAACGGCATCATGCCGGTCTACCGCATGGCGGACACATTGCACACCGGCGCGTATATCCCGTATTTCTACTCCTCCTATACAGGAGAAAATGCGTCCGTCCTTACCGACAGGAAAAAAATCGTGGTGCTGGGCGCCGGCCCCATCCGTATCGGACAGGGCGTGGAGTTCGATTATTCCACGGTCCATGCGGTCTGGACGATCCGCAAATCCGGCTACGAAGCCATCATCATCAACAACAATCCGGAGACCGTCTCCACTGACTATACCACGGCGGACAAGCTGTATTTTGAGCCGCTGACCCCGGAGGATGTCATGAACATCCTGGAGTTCGAACAGCCGGAGGGCGTGATCGCTTCTCTCGGCGGACAGACGGCAGTGAACCTTGCACGGCCGCTGTTTGACCGGGGCGTGAAGATCATCGGAACCGATTGCGCCGCCATTGACCGGGCAGAGGACCGCAAGCAGTTCGAGCAGCTCCTGGAAGAGCTGCAGATCCCGCAGCCAAGGGGCGAAGCCGTCACCAGCATTGAAGAAGGCGTCCGGGCTGCCAGCGAGATCGGCTATCCCGTGCTGGTCCGTCCGTCCTTCGTGTTAGGCGGAAGGGCGATGCAGATCGTGGCCGGCGAGGAGCAGCTGAGGCATTATCTGAAAAATGCAGTGGAAATCGACGCGGACAAACCGGTTCTCGTGGACAAATACATCGAAGGCAAGGAAGTGGAGATCGACGCCATCTGCGACGGACGAAATGTGTTCGTGCCGGGCATCATGGAACTGGTGGAACGGACCGGCATCCATTCCGGCGACTCCATCAGCGTGTATCCTTCCTTCAGCATCAGCAACAAGGTGAAGGGCATCATTTTGCAGTACGCGAAAAAGCTGGGTCTTGCCATCGGCATTATCGGCCTGTACAACATCCAGTTCATCGTGGATAAAAATGACGATGTCTATATCATCGAAGTCAACCCCCGTTCCTCCCGTACGGTTCCGTTCCTGTCCAAGTCCACGGGCTATTCCCTGGCGGACATCGCCACGGAAGTGATCCTGGGCAAATCCCTCAAGGAACTGGGCTATTTCGATATTTATCCGGAAGAGAAGAAGCGCTGGTACGTGAAATCCCCGGTTTTCTCCTACAATAAGATCAAAGGTCTCGACGCCTACCTGTCCCCGGAAATGAAATCCACCGGCGAAGCCATCGGCTACGACGACAAGCTGAACAGGGCCCTTTACAAGGCGCTGCAGGCAGCAGGCCTCAAGCTGCAGAACTACGGCACGGTCTTCGTCACTATCGCCGACAAGGACAAAGAGCAGGCTCTGCCGATGATCCAGCGGTTCTACAACATGGGATTCAACATCGAAGCCACCTCCGGAACCGCCCGTTTCCTGAAGGAACACGGCATCCGCACCCGCGTGCTGAAGAAAGTCAGCGAGGGAAGCGACGATATCCCCAATGCCCTCAGACAGGGACACGTGGCCTATATCATCAACACCAGCGATGTGGCCAATATGGGACATCACAACGACGGCTACACGATCCGCTCCATTGCCACCGAGAACTGCATTTCCATTTTCACGGCGCTGGATACGGTAAGCGTGCTGCTGGATGTGCTGGAGGAGACCACCATTTGCGTGTCCACCATCGACGCATAACAGGCAAATATGTTCGCCGGCCGCGGCCGGCCCCTGAAAATACAAAAAAGCATGAAACAATCGATCTTTACGATACTTGAAAATAAACGCCTGGCCCCATCCGTGTTCCGGATGGAGCTTGTGGGTGACACCTCGCAGATCACCGCCCCGGGCCAGTTCGTCAACATCCGGCTGGAAGGCAGATTCCTTCGCCGGCCGATCTCCGTCTGCGACAAGGCGGAGGACCGCCTGGTGCTGATCTATAAAGTGGTCGGCCACGGCACGCAGCAGCTCTCGGAAATGGCGCCCGGCACACAGCTCGACCTTCTGACGGGCCTTGGAAACGGATACGATCTTTCCAAATGCGGGGAGAAGCCATTGCTGATCGGCGGCGGGGCAGGAGTTCCTCCCATGTACTGGCTGTGCCGGGAACTCATCGCCCTTGGAAAAGAAGTGACCGTGATCCTGGGATTTAATACTGCGGAAGAGGTCTTTTATGAAGCAGAATTTGCTGCCCTCGGCGCGCGCACGATCGTCATGACGGCAGACGGATCCTATGGAAGGAAAGGCTTCGTGACCGACGGCATGACAGCGTTGGAAAAGGAATGCGGCTTTGCAGGAAAGGACGCGCAGCAGTCAGACTGCGCCGGATCTTCGGCGGATACATTTTACTCCTATATCTACACCTGCGGTCCCATGCCCATGTTCCGGGCAATCAACCAGGTGGCCAGGACCAGCGGCCAGTTCAGCTTCGAGGAGCGGATGGGCTGCGGCTTCGGCGCCTGCATGGGATGCAGCTGCAAAACGATCACCGGATATAAGCGGATCTGCAAGGACGGACCGGTGCTGGAAAGGGAGGAGATCTTATGGTGAGCGAAGTAAGCAGAGCGGCAGGGAGAGATGCAGCCACGCATCAGTCGGATACGGGTTTCCACGCCGATACCACGGTGACGCTCTCCGGATGGGAGCTGGACAATCCTGTGATCCCCGCCAGCGGCACCTTTGGCTTCGGAAAGGAATTCGCGGAGCTTTATGATATCAACTGCCTGGGTACATTTTCCTTCAAAGGGACGACTTTGCATCCCCGGTTCGGCAACCCGACGCCGCGGATCGCGGAATGCACCGCCGGCATGATCAACTCCGTAGGCCTTCAAAATCCCGGCGTGGACGAAGTCCTGGCCGTGCAGCTTCCCAAGCTGCAGTCCTACTTTCATAAAAAAGTAATTGCCAATGTCAGCGGATTTTCCGTAGAGGAATATGCCGAAACCGTAAGGCGCCTGGATGAGTGCGACCAGATCGGCCTGTTCGAAGTCAATGTCAGCTGCCCCAATGTTCACGGCGGCGGGATCAGTTTCGGAACCTCCCCAGAGGCAGCCGCGGAAGTGACGGCAGCGGTCAGGAAGGTGACCAGGCGGCCTGTCTACATCAAGCTGACGCCCAATGTCACCGATATCGCATCCATTGCGAAAGCCTGCGAAGACGCCGGCGCGGATGGCATCAGCCTGATCAACACCCTGCTGGGCATGCGGATCGACCTGAAGACCAAAAGGCCGGTGATCGCAAATAAAATGGGCGGCTTTTCCGGCCCCGCCGTGTTCCCGGTGGCGCTGAGGATGGTCTACCAGGTCTATGAAGCGGTCAAGATCCCCATCATGGGAATGGGCGGTGTCAGCAGCGCGGAAGACGTGATCGAAATGATGCTGGCCGGCGCTGCCGCTGTGCAGATCGGCGCGGCCAACCTGACAGATCCGTACATTTGCCGGGATATCGTGGCAGCTCTGCCGAAGACGATGGAGCAGTATGGCATTACGAGCCTTCGGGAGATCATCGGCGCAGCCCACAGAAACTGAAACTATTATCGGCGGACGCATTTGCCGGCGCAGCCCGCAAAAGCTGAAAAAACGGCCGGAGAGGCCTTACCAATAAGGAGAACAAACATGGGAAAAGATGTGATCATTGCATGCGATTTTGATTCCGGTGAGCAGACCCTCGCCTTCCTGGATCAGTTTACCGATAGAAAACCATATGTTAAGATCGGCATGGAGCTGTTCTACGCCGAGGGCCCGCAGATCGTGAGAGCCCTGAAAGAGCGCGGCCACCAGATCTTTCTGGACCTGAAGCTCCACGACATACCGAACACGGTGAAAAAAGCGATGAGTGTCCTGTCCCGTCTGGACGTGGACATGTGCAATCTGCACGCCGCCGGAACAAAAGCCATGATGGAAGCCGCCATCGAAGGGCTCACCCGCCCGGACGGCACCAGGCCATTGCTGATCGCGGTGACGCAGCTGACCTCCACCAGTGAGGAGCGGATGCACGCAGATCTCCTGATCGACGCGCCGCTGGCCGATGTGGTATCTCATTATGCGAAAAATGCCCGGGACGCAGGACTTGACGGCGTCGTCTGTTCCCCGTTGGAAGCAGGGACCGTGCACGAAGTGTGCGGCAGTTCCTTCCTGACGGTGACTCCCGGCGTCCGGTTCGCCGATGATGCCGCCGCCGATCAGGTCAGGATCGCAACCCCGGCCAGGGCAAAGGACCTGGGATCGGACTACATCGTCGTGGGCCGTTCCATCACCGCGGCGGCCGATCCGGTGGCAGCATACCAGAGGTGCCTGGCGGAATTCGTGGGATGAGAATTTTTAGCCCGGCCTGCGCAGCAGCCACAGGTTGCATCAAAATCAATGGTATGCATGATTTTTTGAGAATTTCTGCAACGAAATCGGTGGTATGCATGATTTTCAAGAAAGCTCTGCAACGAAATCGGTGGTATGCATGATTTTGAGCCCTCTGTAAGGGTAAAAATCATGCACAGCGCCTGAAAAAGTGCAAAAAATCATGCATACCTCCCAATTCATTGCAGCGAGGAGTGCAGAAATCATGCATACCTCCCAATTCGTTGCAGCATCTGGGAAAAAACACTTGGCGAATGCAGCGAGGGACATCAAACAGCATTATATATAAGGAGATGATCGAATGGATAGAAGAAAACAGATCGCAAAAGACCTTCTGGCGATCCGGGCGGTATTTTTCCGGCCGGATGAGCCGTTTACCTGGGCCAGCGGGATCAAGAGTCCGGTGTACTGCGACAACCGGCTGACCCTGACCGCCCCGGAAGTGAGGAACCATGTGGAAAATGGCCTGGCGGAACTGATCCGCGCGGAATACCCTGAGGCGGAAGTGCTGATGGGAACCTCCACGGCGGGAATCGCCCACGCCGCCATTACGGCTCACATCCTGGGAATGCCCATGGGGTATGTCCGCTCCGGCGCCAAGGACCATGGCCGTAAGAACCAGATCGAAGGCAGGCTGGAACCCGGCCAGAAAGTCGTTGTCGTGGAAGATCTGATCTCCACCGGCGGCAGCGTTCTGGAAGTGGTGGACGTTCTCAGGGAAGCCGGTGCCGATGTACTGGGTGTCGTCAGCATTTTCACATACGGCATGAAAAAAGGGCTGGAGCGCCTGGCGGCGGCAAATGTGAAAAACATCAGCCTGACGGATTTTGACATGGTGGCGCAGACGGCAGCAGAAGAGAACTATATCAGGCCGGAGGACGTTGACAGGCTGATCGCCTTCCGGAACAATCCATCGGACGAGAGCTGGATCGGAAAATAAAAAGGGGGAGCCATGAGAAATCTGATCAATATACTGGATCTGTCTGTCGAAGAGATCGATGAACTCATCAACGTGGCAGATGATATTCTGGACAATCCGGAAAAGTATTACGATGTATGCAAACATAAGATCCTGGCAACTTTATTTTACGAGCCCTCTACCAGGACAAGACTCAGTTTTGAATCTGCCATGCTTTCCCTGGGCGGGCAGGTGCTGGGTTTTTCGGAGGCGTCCTCCTCTTCGGCATCCAAGGGCGAAAGCGTGGCTGACACCATCGCCATCGTCAGCGGTTATGCCGATATCATTGCCATGAGGCATCCCAAGGAAGGCGCTCCGCTGGTGGCCGCCCGGCATGCAAGGGTCCCGATCATCAACGCAGGAGACGGCGGACATTATCATCCGACCCAGACCCTGGCAGACTTGATGACCATCCGGCACGAGATGGGACGGTTTGAGAACCTTACCGTGGGGCTTTGCGGAGACCTGAAATTCGGCCGCACGGTGCATTCCCTGATCGAGGCCATGTCCCGCTACGAGGGGGTGAAGTTCGTACTGATCTCACCGGAAGAGCTGAAACTCCCCAGCTTCGTGAAAAATGATTACATCAAGGAAAAGAAGATCCCCTATGTGCAGAGCACCTCTCTGGATGAGGTCATCGGGGATCTGGACATCCTCTATATGACCAGGGTACAAAGGGAGCGCTTCTTTAATGAAGAAGACTACCTGCGTCTCAAGGACAGCTATATCCTGACAACAGAAAAGATGAAACTGGCCAGGTACAATATGATCGTCATGCACCCCCTGCCGAGAGTCAACGAGATCTCCACGGCAGTGGACGACGATCCGCGGGCCTGCTATTTCCGCCAGACCTATTACGGCAAGCTGATGCGTATGGCACTGATCATGAAACTGCTGGATCTGAAGGTAGGAAAGGACTGAACCATGAAAATTGATGCGATAAAAAACGGAATCGTAATTGACCATATAGCGGCGGGCTGCGGTATGCAGCTGTATCATATGCTGGGCCTGGACAAGCTGGACTGTTCGGTTGCCATCATCAAGAATGCTCCGAGCCTGAAAATGGGCAAGAAAGACATCATCAAGATCGACTCTAACATTGATGTCAACCTGGATATCGTAAGTTTCATCAGCCCGGAAGCCACGGTCAATATCATTAAGGATGAGGTATGCGTGGAAAAACGAAAGACCGAACTGCCGCAGCGGCTGGTTAATATCATCAAATGCAAGAACCCCCGGTGCATCACTACCATCGAGCAGGAGATCACCCAGGAGTTTGTTTTGACAGACCGGAAAAAACGGGAATACCGCTGTATGTACTGCGATACCAAGGCGTCTATCTGACGCCGGGGTTTCTGACAGAGAGAGCCACAGCATCCGGGAAGAAACCTGATCCTGGTACTAAAAAAGCCCGCCGCATCGCGTAAGATGCAGCGGGCTTTCTGACGATTTTCATTACAGTTTTCTGAGAATTGCCGGGAACACGATCGTGATGACCAGCTTCAGATATGGAGCACAGTGAACGATCATGCAGATCGTTGCGATCAGTGTTGTAAACCGATGCAGCACCACCCAGTGGCGTTTCAGCGACTTACGGCACAGCCAGCACACAAAACCAAGCAGATAGAAAACCATGGCGGCGGAACCCCAGTTCACACTGAATCCGTGATTGATGGATGCGAAAATGGTATGATACATACCCAGGATCAGCGTCGCGGCACCGACCGGGATGTGGATCTTCCTGAGCCCTTTGTAGATCTTGAGCCAGCCGTTGTTTTTATTCTCAAAGGTCACGCCGAATGCGCGGAAGAACCAGAGAATAATGCTCAGAAAGCACAGCGGCAGAAGGATCACGGAACTGATCACGTTGATCTTTTCACCGAACCCGGGGTTGAAGGAAGGACTGTTAAAATCCGGAGGACCGGATGGAGTAGCGCCGTCACCGGCAGAATCACCGGCGCTTTCGCCTTCTGCGCCGGCGGAATCACCGGCACTTTCGCCTTCTGCAGCGGCGGAATCACCGGCAGCAGCCTGCGCGTCATCAGCGACGGCAGCAGCATCTTCTGCAGCAGCCTGCGCTTCATCAGTCACAGCCTCTGCCTCCTGTACTGCAGCATCAGCAGCTTTCGGAAGATCTTCAGCAGCAAAAACCGTTGCCGAAGAGAACAGAAAGAGGACTGCGCAAGCCAGGATAAAGGAACCTGTTTTTTTCATAATATAACCTCCTGTTTCTGAAGTAGCCTTTGTAAGGCGGTCCGTCAGAACAGGATGCTGCATGGAACGGCCTTACAAAACCTTTTTGCCAGGGACATCTGCCTGCAGAATGTCCACCAGTTCCATCAGCTTGCCGATTGCCTTCTGCCCTGTTTCCCGGGGAAGATCTTTTTCCAGGACCTGCTGGAAAGCCAGGTCATCCTTCAGAAATTCCAGATTTGCACAAAATTCATCCGTAACCGAGATCTGCACGATCCGGCGGTTATCCTCCGGGCGGATCCGGTCCAGATACTTCAGGCGGACCATGTGATCTACCAGCCGGGACACGGTGCTCTTGGGAATTCCCAGGCTGTCAGCCAGTTGCGTGACAGTGACTTTGCCCTGATAAAACGTATCGAACAAAATCATCATTTCAGATATCGTTAATCCATATTTTCTGCCAAAATACCCGAAGCTGCTCTGTACCATACGAAATACTTTGACTAAACCACTGATGTCTGCCTTTTTTTCTGCCATGATCGTTCTCCTTTTCCTGCTGTTCAGTATAGGGGATAACCGATTTTTGTCAAATGTAAGCGCTTTCCGTAAGATAACCGGATTGATAACATCCTAATATAAAACTGTCTCAAAATGGAACAATAAGAAATGTAGCACAGTTGGTCCGTACAGTCAATGCAGATATGAAATATGTCTGGTTCTTTGAAAACGAATTGCCCTCCTGGTTGAAATGTGATATAAACATATCAGCAAATAAGATTCGGTACCGAACTATTTATAAATACGTAAGGAGGAGACATATGTTAACCGTCGGAACAAAAGCACCGGAATTCGCGCTTCCGGATCAGAACGGCACGATCCATACACTGGAACAATACAAAGGCAAAAAAGTCATCCTGTATTTCTATCCCAAGGACAATACGACGGGATGCACCAGGCAGGCCTGCGGCTTCGCGGAGCGTAATCCGCAGTTCTACGCCAAAGGCGCAGTAGTGCTGGGGATCAGCAAGGACAGCGTAGCGTCCCACCAGAAATTTGCCCAGAAATACTCCCTTCCCTTCGCGATCCTTTCGGACACGGAGCTGGAAACCATCAAGGCCTACGATGTCTGGCACGAAAAGAAAATGGCGGGCAAGACTTACATGGGCGTGGTGCGCACCACTTATCTGATCGACGAGAACGGCATCATCGTCCGGGCGGACGACAAAGTCAAGGCCGCGGAAAACCCGGAGAAGATGCTGAACGACGAGCTGCTGTAGTAAGGGCAGGAGGGAATCGAGCGGCTCGCCGTTTTTATGAAGTGCTGAAGCCTTGTTTTCTAAAAAATCCTTCTATAAATCAGGCATTTTTTAGAAAAAAACCGGATTTCTAAAATAGAGGCTATTTTTTGAGGTTGTTTTTAGAAAAATACAAAAAACAGCCTCTATTTTTTTGCTTTTCTAAAAAAACCTCTCTTACAGGGGCCTTTTTTTAGAAAATAAGTATTTTTCTAATACACAGCCCTTTTTCAGGGGGCTATTTTAGAAAATGCAAAACAGCACCACAGACCAAGCCATATATATCATGCACAGCAACAGATTCCTCAAAAACGGGAAAATAGCCTTCCGCATCCTGCAAGCTTTTATGTTTACAAAACCTCAGAAAAGGCTATAATGCAGAGGATTACAAAATGAGCAATTGAAAAGAGAGGACATCAATCATGCTGAAAATCGAAAACCTGACAAAACGGTACGGTGACAAAGCAGCAGTGGATCACCTGAGCCTGCACATCCAGCCCGGTGAGATCTACGGCTTCATCGGCCACAACGGAGCAGGCAAGACCACCACGTTAAAGAGCGTAGCGGGGATTCTTCCTTATGATGAGGGGGAGATCTATATCCATGACATTTCCGTCAAACTCAGTCCCATCGAAGCCAAGAAGATCATGGCTTACATCCCGGACAACCCGGATCTGTATGATTTTATGACCGGCGTTCAGTACCTGAATTTCATTGCGGATGTGTTCGGCGTTTCCCAGGCGGACCGGGAGAGCAGGATCTTAAAATACGGCAACATGTTTGAACTGACCGAAAAGCTCTCCGATCCCATCAGTTCCTATTCCCACGGCATGCAGCAGAAGCTTGCGGTCATGTCAGCCCTGATCCACGACCCGAAGCTGATCTTGATGGATGAGCCCTTTGTAGGCCTGGATCCGATGGCGGCTCATCTGCTGAAACAGACTATGCGGGAGATCTGCGACAACGGCGGCGCCATCTTTTTCTCCACCCATGTGCTGGAAGTGGCGGAAAAGCTGTGCGACAAGGTTGCGATCATCAAGGACGGCAAACTGATCCGGTCCGGTACCATGGAAGAAGTCAAGGGAGATGCTTCCCTGGAGGACGTCTTCCTGGAACTGGAAGCAGAGAAGGACTGACGGAAAAGGAGTTGATTTCATTATGTTAAAAGCCTTATTGCGAAAGCAGCTGCTTGAGGTGCGCTACTTCTATCTGGGCGGCGGCAGGAAGAATAAAAAGAACATGCCCAAAAATCCAAAAGGGATGTACGTTCTGTTTATTATTCTTTACCTGGTCATCATGGTCTCCATGTTCTTCGCCTCCATGGGAATCGGCTCGGCGCTGATCCCGGCGGGACTCGACTGGCTGTATTTCACGGTTTTGAATATCCTGGCATTTCTGCTGGGTATCATCGGCAGCGTCATGAGCACGGCGCAGGCGCTGTTCCGTTCCAAGGACAATGAACTGCTGCTGTCCATGCCCATTCCGCCTTCCAGGATCGTATTTGTCCGGATGATCACGGTGTACCTGATGAGCTTTGTGTATGCCAGCGTTGTCATGATCCCGGCGATCATCTATTACTTCATCGCGGGCAATGTGACCTTCCTGAGCGTGGTGTTCTGCATCCTGAGCCTGTTCATCATGGCCTTCCTGATCACGGCATTTTCCTGCTTCGCCGGATGGCTGGTATCCCTCATCGCCACGAAGCTGAAAAACCAGAAGATCGTGCTGGTGCTGCTGGGCGTCCTTCTGATCGGCGTCATCTATTATTTCCAGTTCAATGCTTCCCGCCTGATCCATTCGGTCGTAGCCAATGCGCAGGAGATCGCGGGAGCGCTCAAGGGATGGGGCTATCCTTTGTACGCGCCGGGCCTTGGAATGTCGGGACATGTGGTTGGCTTTCTGGTCTTTCTGGGGATCGCCGCCGTTTTATTCGGGATCGCGTATTATGCCGTAACCAAGAGCTTCTCCAGGATCGCGCTTTACAAAGCCGCAGAGAAGAAAACCGAATTCCACAACACGGACATCCGTTCCTCCAAACTGGGTGACGCGCTGTTCCGCCGGGAAATGAAGCGGTTTATGGCCAGCGTCTCTTATATGATGAATGCAGGATTGGGCTGCTTGTTCCTGGCAGCAGTGGGCGTACTGGCGATCATCAAGATGCAGGACATCCGGATGATCATTACCTCGATCGGCGCGCAGTTCCATTATGCGGACTCCATTGCCGTGGTAGTCGGCGTCACTGTGGCAGGACTGTTGGCGGGCCTTTGTCTCATGGCATCCTGTTCCATCAGTATGGAAGGCAAATATATCTGGGTCTACCAGTCCTTGCCCATCGATCCCTATCAGATCTTCCGGGCGAAGCTGGCAGTGCACATCATTCTGACCGGTGTTCCGGCCCTGTTCAGTATCCTGATGTTCGGAATTGTCCTGAAGGCATCCATCCCGGCTTTCCTGTGTATGATCGTGTTTACCGGCATGTATATCGTGCTGTCTGCATCCTTCGGGCTGATGCTGGACCTTAAGAAGCCGAAACTGAACTGGACCAACGAAAACCAGGCCCTGAAGAGCAACGTGACTGTATTTGTGGATATGCTGCTGGGCATGCTGGTGCCGTGCGCGATCTGCTCCGTGTATCTGCTGCTGGCGCCTGTTATGGGACCGGAACTGTATCTGGTGATCTGGATCGCCATCTTCGCGGTCCTGACCCTGCTGATCCATAAATGGCTGGCAGGCCGCGGCAGAGCCATCTTCTCCGCGCTGTAACACATCTTCTGTCCGACGTTTTTCGATAGGAAAAGACGACCGGGGAAAGCAATTGAAAAACAATCAGCGAATGCGTTTTTCAATTGCTTCTTCCCAGGTCGTTTTCTGTTACGGAAAAAACGCCGGATAAAATCCCTGCACTCATGTATACAATGATTGACTTTCACCGCAGCATGCGGTATATTAGAGCCAATCATTTTTTATGTGCATCGCCAGGTTAAAGCGTTGCACGATTAAACTGATAAATAGTTAGAGGAGGAAAATCATGAAGAAATTCAGAAAAATGCTGGTTGCATTACTGTCTGTTATGATGATCGCCACCTTATTCGGCGCTACAGCAGTATCCGCAGACCAGGGCGGCGACATCTATGTTATGTTCGCTACCAACGTCATGTCCTTGGACACCAACCTTGCAACTGACGGTGACTCTTTCGAGATCATTGCAGACTGTATCGACGGTCTGACCCAGATGGATGCAGACGGTGCAGCAGTTCCTGCCATCGCTGAGTCCTGGGATGTTTCCGAAGACGGATGCACCTATACGTTCCATTTAAGAGACGATGCATTCTGGACAAACGGAGAGCCCGTTACCGCTCATGACTTCGAATATGCATGGAAGCTGGCTATGACAGCTAACCTGGAGTACAACTACATGTTCGATTCATCCGTCGGCGCTGTGAAGAATGCAGACGCGATCCTTTACGAAGGCGCAGATCCGGAAACCCTTGGCGTTACTTCCATCGATGACAAGACCCTTCAGGTCGAACTGGAAGTTCCGGTATCTTTCTTCCCGTCCCTGATGTATTTCCCGACATTCTACCCGATCAACCAGGCCTTCTATGAGAGCCTCGGCGACGGCGAATACGGCACAAGCCCGTACACCTTCCTTTCCAACGGCGCATTCATGCTGGACGACTATGTTCCGGGTGCTGCTTCCATGACCGTTGTAAAGAATCCGGATTACTATGATGCTGACAGAGTCAGCCTGAACTCCATCACCTACCAGGTTGTCGGATCTTCCGATCAGGCCCTGACAGGCTACAAGAGCAAAAACCTTGATATCGCCAAGATCACCGGCGATCAGGTAGCAGCAGTCAAGGACGACGCTGAATTAGCTGAGAACCTGAAAGTCATCGGTGCAGGCTACATGTGGTATGTCACATTCAGCCAGACAGAGAATCCGTCCAGCGACGGCTCCCTGGCCAATGTAAACCTGAGACTTGCCATCAGCAACGCAATCGACAGAGAGTCCCTGGTTGACAACTATGTCATGGACGGCTCTCTTGCAACCTACACCTCCGTTCCGCCGCAGTTCGCTGCAAGCGCAACCACAGGCGAAGACTTCTCCGCAGATCAGACAAGATTTGCTGAGTACATCGGATTTGATGTAGAGAAGGCTAATGCATTCTACGAGACCGCTAAAGAAGAACTTGGCAAGGATTCCTTCCAGTTCACCATGATCTATGGTAACAACGAAGGCGACGAAGTTGCCAAAGTTGCACAGGCTATCAAGGAGCAGGTTGAGGCCGCTCTTCCGGGCGTTACCATTGATCTGCAGGCTATGACCAAGGCTGAGCGTCTTGAGAAGATGCAGAACGATGACTACTGCATCGCTCTGACAAGATGGGGCCCGGACTATGCTGACCCGATGACCTACCTTGGAATGTGGGTAACCAACACAGCTAACAACTACGGCTTCTGGAGCAATGCAGAATACGATCAGCTGATCAAAGACTGCACATCCGGCGCTTATGTATCTGATTACGATGCACGTTGGGAGGCTATGTATCAGGCAGAAGAACTGGTCCTGAAAGAGGCAGTTATCGCTCCTCTGTACACCAAGGCAGAAGCGAACCTGATCAACCCGGCACTGCAGGGTGTTGAGTTCCATCCGGTTGCTCTGAACAGAGTTTACAAGAACGCTACATTCGGCAACTGATCCGTTTACCGATAACGGACGGTTCCTTAAGAACTAAGATTTCAGTCGTAGATGCCCGGTGCTTCACTGCACCGGGCACTCGCTGACATCAGAGGAAGTGTTTGTTTTGAAAATATGTTCAATTGCCAAAAAGTGAATAGCTTCTGAACTTTTTGGCAGTTGAACATATTTTTAAGATAAATCTTGGTACCTAATTAGGGAGAGAAAAATGGGCAGATACATTATCAAACGAGTAATCATGGCAGTGGTGACGCTGTTTATCATCACGTTCCTGCTGTTCCTGCTTGTCCGTATCATGCCGGGAAATCCGTTCCCGTCAGAGAGGATGAGTGACGAAGCGATCGCGAAAAAGCGGGCGGAAATGGGCCTGGATGATCCGATCCTGGTGCAGTTCGGCAATTATATCGCGCAGATCGTGAAGTCCGGCAGTTTCGGAAAAGGATCGTCTCTTTACAACGGAGCACCGATCTCCTCGGTTCTTCCGAAGGCAATGGGCAACTCCTTCCGGATCGGCGGCATCGCCATCTGTTTCGGCGTGTTCATGGGGCTTGTGCTGGGAATTGCGGCAGCCCTGAACCGGGGAAAGTTCTGGGATGTGTTCTGTACCGTGCTTTCCATTGTGGGTGTGTGTATCCCATCGTACGTTTTCATGATCTTCCTGCAGTATTTCTTCGCGTACAAGGTTACGATCTTCCCATTCTATTTTAATAACCGGAACTTCCTGATCTCCGCCATCATGCCGGCGCTGTCGCTGTCCTTGTTCTCCATGAGTACGGTGGCGCGGTTCACCCGGAATGAGATGGTGGAAGTCATGGACAGCGATTATGTGCTCCTGGCAGAGTCCAAGGGTATGTACGGCACAAAGCTGACCACCAGACACGTGCTCAGAAACGCCCTGATCCCCATCGTCACCGTTATCGCCCCTCTGATCGTCGATCTTCTGACCGGCGCCCTGGTCGTGGAGAAGATCTACGGCATCAACGGCATTGGTAAGCTGATGGTTGACGCTATCACCGGTGAGGGTATCGATTACAACTACGTCCTGGCACTGGGCATCTTATATTCCGCCCTTTACATCGGCATCATGCTGGTGCTGGATATCGTTTACTGCCTGCTGGATCCGAGGATCCGTGTGGCGGGCAACAAGAAAAAGAAAAAGAAAGAGACCGGAACCCCGGCGGCAAGAGAGGAGGCGGTGCAGGCATGAGCAAGAAGAAAAACGCAGCGTTCTCTTATGAAGAAAACACCTACGTCCCGACTGCGGAGGATTTTGTGCTGGATCTGAACCAGGACATTACCACAGACAGGAACTATGCTTCCCAGGGATTCTGGAAAGGCGTCTTTACCAGATTTTTCAAAAATGCCAGAGCGGTCATCGGCCTTGTGATCATCGTGCTGATCATCATCTTTGCCCTGATCGGCCCCGGTCTTAACCATTATGGATACAGCAATATCGTGTCGGTGGTGGATGAAGAGACCGGCAAGGAGATCACCGCGCGAAGCATGCCGCCCCATATCCCCGCCCTTCATAAGCTGTTTACCGGCGAGGATTATGACGATCTGTTCGCAGAGCATACCTTTATCTTCGGAACCGATTCCATGGGGAGGGATCTGTGGACCCGTGTATGGTACGGTGCCAGGGTTTCCCTGCTGATCGCATTTGTAACGATCTTCATCGACATGATCGTGGGTATGAGCTTCGGTCTGATCTCCGGTTTTTTCGGCGGCATGGCGGATAATATCATGCAGCGGTTCGTTGAGATCGCCAACTCCATTCCGCGTCTGGTTATCGTCGGCGTGCTGGCCACCTTCATGACCAAAGGTATCGGCCTGGTTATCGTGGCGCTTCTGCTTACCGAGTGGATCGGCATGAGCAAGATCGCCCGTGCGGAAATGTTCAAGATCAAAGGCCAGGAATACATCATGGCCAGCCGTACCCTGGGCGCCGGCAATGCCCGGATCATCTTCAAGGACGTGCTGCCCAATACCATCGGCCCCATCATTACCCAGATGATGTTCTCGATCCCGACCGCTATCTTTACAGAAGCCTTCCTGAGCTTCGTCGGCGTCGGTATCATGCTGCCCCAGTGTTCCGTCGGTTCCCTGATCGAGGACGGATTCAACAATATCACGACTCTGCCGTATCAGATCCTGCCGCCCATCCTGGTGCTGGCGTTCCTGATGCTGGCCTTCAACTTCGTCGGTGACGGACTGAGAGAAGCCCTGGCACCGCGTATTGAAGACATGTAAGGAGGGGTAAATATGGCAGATAAAATATTAGAGATCAAGAATCTGGATATCACCTTTACCACCACCGCAGGTCCGGTGCACGCGATCCGCGGGGTCAACATTGACCTGGAACGAGGCGAGACCGTTGCCGTGGTAGGCGAATCAGGCTCCGGCAAATCCGTCGTTATGAAAACCGCCATGGGCATCCTGGCAGGCAACGCCGTGATCAACAAGGGCGAGATCATTTTCCGGTACAAGGAAGATGACGGCTCCACCCATGAAGTGGATATCCTGAAAAAAGATAAGAAATGGATCCGGAAGAATATCAACGGAAGAAAAGTTTCCATGATCTTCCAGGACCCCATGACATCCCTGGACCCGACCATGACCATCGGCAAGCAGCTGATGGAAGGCATGATCATGCATATGGGACTGAACCGGCAGCAGGCTGCGGAGCGCGCGGTCCATCTGCTGGATGAAGTCGGGATCACGGACCCGGCAAAGCGAATGAAGCAGTATCCCCATCAGCTGTCCGGCGGTATGCGGCAGAGAGTGGTCATCGCGATCGCGATCTCCTGTAATCCGGATCTGCTGATCTGTGATGAGCCGACCACTGCCCTGGACGTGACGATCCAGGCCAAGATCCTGGAACTGATCAAGAGACTGCAGGCAGATCACGGTATTTCTGTTATCTATATCACCCATGACCTGGGCGTGGTGGCCAAGGTCGCGGATTATGTCAACGTTATGTATGCCGGCAAGATCGTAGAGGTTGGCAACATCGAAGAGATCTTCTACGATCCGAAGCATCCGTATACATGGGGCCTTCTTTCCGCCATGCCGGATCTGGAGACCGACGATTCCAGGCTTTACACGATCCCGGGATCACCTCCGAACCTGCTGCATGAAGTGAAGGGAGATGCCTTCGCGCCGAGAAATCAGTTTGCGCTGAAAGTGGATTCCCTGGTGGAACCGCCCATGTTCAAAGTGTCGGAAACTCATTCCGCCGCCACATGGCTGCTGGATCCTCGGGCTCCGAAAGTAGAGATGCCCGAAGAGCTGAAGAAGCGTATCGTAAGAATGTTAAAGGAGGCCAAGCAAGATGCCGGCGAATTATAATGCAGAACCGATCCTGAAAGTGGAGCACATGAAGCAGTATTTCAAGTCCGGCTCGTCCTTTACGGTCAAGGCGGTGGATGATGTGAGCTTTGAGATCTACCCGGGTGAGACTTACGGCCTGGTGGGCGAATCCGGTTCCGGAAAGACCACCATCGGACGGGGGATCATCAGACTCTACGATCCCACCGACGGAAAGATCACCTTCAAAGGCGCCGACATCACCGGCAAGATGGACTCTGATACCAGAAAGCTCCTGCGCACCAAGATGCAGATGATCTTCCAGGACCCTATGGCGTCCCTGAATCCGAGAAAAAAGATCGGAGATATCATCGGGGAAGGACTGGACATCCATCATTTATATAATAGTAAAGAAGAGAGAAAAGCTCACATCGACGCCATCCTGGCCAAGGTAGGACTGGCAGCGGAGCATTACGACCGGTATCCGTACCAGTTCTCCGGCGGACAAAGACAGCGTGTCGGCATCGCCCGCGCCCTCATCATGAACCCGGAACTGATCATCGCCGATGAATGCATCTCCGCCCTGGACGTTTCCATTCAGGCCCAGGTGGTTAACCTGATGAAGGACATCCAGGAAGAAACGGGAACGGCGTATCTGTTCATCGCTCACGACCTGTCCATGGTCAAATACATCTCCGACCGGATCGGCGTGCTGCATCTGGGAAGGATGCTGGAGACGGGAACCACCGATGAGATCTTTGCTCATCCGCTGCATCCCTACACCATCAGCCTGCTGTCCGCCATCCCGAGCCCGAACCCGAGAGTCGAGAAGAGCAGGGTCGCTACAGAGTATGACTATGCTTCCAGCGGGATCGATTATGATAAGGGAGAACTGACCCTGGTAGAGGGCACACACTACGTCCACGGCACTCCGGAAGAGATCGAAAAATGGAAAAAAGCGGCCGGAATCTAAGGCTTTTTCGGTGGAAAACCGGTGCATAATTTTGTGGATAAAAAAACTTAAAAAAGTTGTTGACAATATATTGAGGGCGTGTTAATATATGCAAGCTGTCGCTGAGACAGACAAACGAAAAGCGAAGCACCTTGACAATTGAACAGTATAAACCATCCCTGAAATTTCAATAAAATTTCAAAAAGCGA
>JAFWOB010000001.1 GCA_017510065.1 Parasporobacterium sp. | reverse complement strand
TGTTCCTGCAGTCCTTCATCGTCCAGATCTGTTCCACGATCCTGTCCGTTGCGATCTTCGTGATCGTCTATGGCCGTATGATGGAGATCTACCTCATGACGAGCCTTGCTCCGATCCCGTTCTCCACCTTCGGAAACCGGGAGCAGAGCCATATCGGCCAGAACTATCTGAGAGCCCTGATGGCCCTTGGCTTCCAGGGATTCCTGATCATGATCTGTATCGCCATCTATGCGGTGCTGGTCCAGACGGTCGCATTCTCGGATGACATCATCGGAAGCATCTGGGGCGTCATGGGATACACGGTACTGCTGTGCTTCTCTCTGTTCAAGACCGGAAGCCTGGCGAAATCGGTTTTGAGTGCCCATTAAGGAAGGAGGTCCAAAATGGCAGCATATATCCCCGTCCCGAGGGATCTTACTCGGGTCAAAACCAAAGTATTTTTAAACCTCACAAAAAGGCAGCTCATCTGCTTCGGACTGGCGGCACTCATCGGTGTGCCGTCATTCTTTTTCATCAAAAGCATCGGCAGCACAAGCCTCGCAGCCATGAGCATGATCATCATTATGATCCCCATGTTCCTGCTGGCGATGTATGAGCGTGACGGGCAGCCCCTGGAGGTCATTGCTAAGCACTTTATCGAATCGAAATTCATCCGGCCAAAGATCCGGCCCTATCAGACGGATAACTACTACGATGTTCTGAAACGGGCGGCACAGGCGGAAAAGGAGGTAGACAGAATTGTTTCAGCTGTTCAAAGGAAAAAGAAATGAGAAACGGTCACTGAAGCTTCCCCCGGGGCTCTCCAAAAAGGATCAGCGCCGGGTACAGGAAGTCATTGACCGCGCAAAGAAAAACGACGGGATCCCCAGGACCGCCCAGCAGTCGATTCCCTTTGACCGGATGTTCCCTGACGGCATCTGCCGCGTTGGCAGCTTTTACACCAAGACCATCCAGTTCCAGGATATCAACTATCAGCTGGCCCAGCAGGAGGATAAAACGGCCATCTTCGAGGAATGGTGCGGCTTCCTGAACTTCTTCGACAGCTCCATCCATTTCGAGCTCAGTTTCATGAACATGACGACCGACGCGGAGAGCTTTGAAGCCGGGATCCGGATCCCTTACCGGAAGGATGCATTCAACAGCGTCCGTGACGAGTATTCGGAGATGCTGAAGAACCAGCTGGCCCAGGGCAATAACGGTCTTACCAAGACCAAGTTCCTGACCTTCGGTATCGAGGCAGATTCCATGAAGCAGGCCAAACCCAGGCTGGAGCACGTCCAGAACGATCTCCTGAACAACTTCAAGCAGCTGGGCGTCCGGGCCGAGGTCCTGAACGGATATCAGCGCCTTAAGCTCATGCACGACATGTTCCACATGGGTGACCCGGAGGATAAGTTCCGCTTTGACTGGAAATGGCTCGTTGAGTCCGGCCTTTCCGTAAAGGTCTTCATTGCTCCCACGGCCTTTGCCTTCCCCGGAAGCCGTACGTTCCAGATGGGAAGCATCTTCGGCGCGATGAGCTATCTGCAGATCACGGCGTCCGATCTTTCGGACCAGCTCCTGAAGGATTTCCTGGACATGGATTCCTCTCAGATCATCACGATGCACATCCAGTCCGTGGACCAGACGGAGGCGATCAAGACCATCAAGCATACGATCACGGAGCTTGACCGGTCGAAGATCGAGGAGCAGAAAAAGGCCGTCCGGTCCGGCTACGACATGGACATCATCCCTTCGGACCTGGCCACCTACGGAAAGGATGCCAAGTCCCTTTTGAAGGAGCTGCAGAGCCAGAACGAGCGCATGTTCATGCTGACGATGCTGATCATGAATACCGGCAGGACCCAGCAGGAGCTGGACACCAACGTGTTCCAGGCAAGCTCCATCGCCCAGAAACACAACTGCAACTTAAGAAGGCTGGAC
>JAFWOB010000092.1 GCA_017510065.1 Parasporobacterium sp. | reverse complement strand
CGCCAGAAACACAAAACTCTGCATTCTGGATGAGCCGGAAGCAGGAATTGATCTCTGGAGTTTTTCCAATCTGATCAAAGTGTTTGAAAAAATGCGCAGCGATGCCAACCGCAACATTCTGATCATCAGCCATCAGGAGCGCATCCTGGATATTGCAGATGAGATCGCAGTGATCAATAACGGAGAAGTTGCTGCATTCAGCAAAAAAGATGAGATCCTGCCGGAGCTTTTAAAAGGAATGGAAGGCTGCCGGTATTATCAGTAGAAGACAGAAAGAGAGCATAATGGATCAGATACAAAAAGATCTTTTGGCAACAGTCGCAGATATTCATGAAGTTCCGGAAGGCGCTTACAACATCCGTGCGAACGGACAGCTGGGAGGACGGAATACGACGGCCAATATTGATATCGTTACAAAAGAAGACAAGCCGGGCATTGATATCATTATCAAACCGGGTACCAAGAACGAGAGTGTTCATATTCCGGTCATCATCAGTGAGAGTGGACTGAAAGATCTCGTTTACAATGATTTCTTTATCGGGGATGATGCTGATGTGACTATCGTTGCCGGCTGCGGCATCCACAACTGTGGAGATCAGACCAGCCAGCATGACGGCATTCATACATTCCATGTGGGCAAAAATGCCCGCGTGAAATATATTGAGAAGCACTATGGTGAGAATGAACCAAATGCGGATGGAAAGAATATCATGAATCCGACAACGATCGTAGAGATCGAAGAGGGCGGGTACATGGAGATGGAGACCACGCAGATCAAAGGAATTGATGATACCGTGCGCGATACCAAAGCCTATATCCGCGGCGAAGGAAGCAAACTGGTTGTCCGCGATAAACTGATGACGCATAAAGACCAGCATGCAGATGCTATCTTTACCGTCGTTATGGATGGAGTAGATTCCAGCTGTGATCTGATCAGCCGTGCTGTAGCAAAAGATGATTCCACACAGACCTTCACGGCAAATATTACCGGAAATGCTAAATGTGCATCCCATACGGAATGTGATGCCATTATTATGGACAATGCAAAGATCTCTGCGTCACCGGAAATCGTGGCAAACGATCTGGATGCAGCTCTGATCCACGAGGCAGCCATTGGACGAATTGCTGGAGAGCAGCTGATCAAACTGATGACGCTGGGTCTGACGGAAGAAGAGGCAGAGCAGGAGATCATCGCTGGATTTTTGAAATAATAATAAAAATCATCAGGAAACGGGAGACCGGAAACGGTCTCCTTTTTATATACATTTCATATTTCGTTCCCGGAAAATATGCTATAATAATCAATACTGTATTCGGAGGTACATCACGATGAAATATATCATGGCTCTTGATCAGGGGACGACCAGTTCCCGCTGTATCCTGTTTAATAAAAAAGGCGAGATCAAAAGTGTCAGTCAACGGGAATTCCCGCAGATCTACCCTAAACCTGGCTGGGTGGAGCATGATCCGATGGAAATCTGGTCCACGCAGGCTTCTGTAGCGATCGAGGCGATGGCAAAGATCGGAGCAAAAGCAGAAAATATAGCGGGTATCGGCATTACCAACCAGAGAGAAACGACAGTCGTCTGGAATAAAAAGACAGGAGAACCTGTCTACAATGCCATTGTCTGGCAGTGCCGCAGGACGGCACCGATCATCGATGCCATTCCAGCCGACATGCAGAAAAAGATCCGGCAGCGGACCGGACTGATCCCGGATGCTTATTTCAGCGCATCCAAGATTCAATGGATACTGGACAACGTAAAAGGTGCCAGAGCTGCAGCAGAAGCCGGAGATCTTCTTTTTGGCACGATCGATACCTGGCTGATGTGGAAGTTGAGCGGCGGTACGATCCATGCGACAGACTATACCAATGCATCACGAACGATGCTTTTTGATATCCGCAAGCTACGTTGGGATAAGGAGATCCTGGAATATTTTCGCATTCCGGAGAGCATGCTTCCGGAGGTCCATCCTTCGGGATACCTGTTTGGATATGCAGATCCATTCATTGTTAATGGAGAGATTCCGATCGCCGGTGTGGCCGGTGACCAGCAGTCCTCCCTGTTTGGCCTTTGCGGATTTCATAAAGGAGATGTCAAAAACACATATGGGACTGGCTGTTTCCTGCTGATGAATACCGGGGAAAAAGCTATACGCTCTAAAAATGGACTGCTGACGACCATTGCGGCAGGCAGAAGCGAAAAGGTGGATTATGTGCTGGAAGGAAGCATCTTTATTGGCGGGGCCGTGATCCAATGGCTGCGTGATGAGATGGAAGTCGTACGG
>JAFWOB010000091.1 GCA_017510065.1 Parasporobacterium sp. | reverse complement strand
TCTTTATCCCGGAGGACGGAGACAACTGGATGGCCATCGACGACCCGAACACCTGGTTCACCCTCGGCGACGGCAGGGACCTCATCACTGTGAAACACCTGGTCAACGGAGGCCAGCTCCCCAAGACAGAGACCGCCAATGACAGATTTACGGAAGTCTACCAGATGTTCTATTCCACCCCGAACGAAGTCTTCGTGATCACGGGAAGCATCGCTGATAAGGAAGAGGCCGCAGCGATTAGGGAAGCGGTCTGCAGCTTCAAGGTCCTGCAGTATGACACGTTAAAGAAACCGGAACAGCCCACTTCTGCATACGCAATCAGGGAGCTGAACGAGATCCGCTACTGTACCGAGAAGGACGGCGTGAATGTCCGCAGCGGCTTCACAACAGACGACCCGCTGCTCGGCGGATTCCATTTCGGAGACCAGGTCACCGTAACAGGTGCCGTGACGAAGGACGGCGTAGATAACGGATGGATCCGGGTCAACTACAACGGACAGACCGGATATACGGTAGGACAGCATTACAGCACCACAAAACCGGAAATGCAGCCCGCGCCGGCACCTGCTCCTGCACCGGCACCTGCTCCGGAAGAGGAAGAGGAACTGATCAACGGCGGCCAGATCTTCACCGGATACACCATGGACAACCTGATGGAAGTCGGCACCGGCAAACATGTCACCCTGAAAGAGCTGAGCCAGGGCGGCTGGGCTAACGAAGAAACCGGCGAGATCTTCAAACAGGAAGGCGGCGGCGGAGAACACTTCTACGGAGATAAAGGAACGACATTAGTATTCGAAGAATTATACTACGAGCAGTATGGACAGGGAGGTGAATTAGACGACTGACAGACGTTGAACGACTAATGCGATAAAACAACAGATCCCGTCCCTTAGGGGACGGGGTTTTTTTGTTCGAGAATAAAGGTCAAGGGTGACGCCCTTTTTTGGCGTCATGCTTTCATCTGAGGCCTCTACCCCGTTCTCATTTTGGCCATTTGGCATTTCTAAGAGCACTTGGGGGCCATGGCATGTCCGTCCAGCATAAACTCGTTGATTTACGGATAACTGAGTTGTCCGTCAAAAACGCATTTTTCTGTACGCGGACAGAAAAATGTCCGTGAAATGGCAAATTCCATATAGCGGACATTTTTTTATCCGTAGAATTGGGTTTTGGATCTGGACGGACATTTCAAATATCCGTAAAAATGCATTTTTATCCTGGACGGACATTTCCGCCAACAGATTGGCTGTTTCCTGATTCACTGCCCTCTCGCAATCGCATGAATACCAACCCCGGACAAACGAAGAAGAACGCCTGCAGAACATTTCAGGTTTGGCAGCCAAATCTGCAGATAAAATCAACTTTGGCAGCGTTTTCGCCCGAAAATGCGGGTTTTTCGCTGCCAAAGTTGAAAAGTTCTGCAAGGATTAGCCTGACGCCACTTACTGCAGGAGTGTCATCACCGGAGAAGAGTCTGCATTACCAGTGATATACCTTAACGTTATCGCCTTCTTCACGATATTTGGCTGCAAGCGCGGTGTAAAGACCATACTGATGTTCTTCCACACATTCCTGATAGGTGGGATCGATCGCATGGAACTTCTCATTTCTGGGCAGCGGAACGTCCTGTTCGACAAGGATATCCTGGACTGTCCTGATATCTACATCATGCGTTCCTGTTCCCTGCTGGATCGCCACTGCTGCCGCTACGCCGGCAGCCTGTCCGGTACCTACACACTGTGGGATCAGATTCAGCCAGTCAATAGAAACGTTATCTGCTGACAGATGCCTTCCCGGACACAGCAGACCATCGATCTTCTGAGGAAGGATCGCCCGGTACGGAATCTCCACCGGTCCGCAGTCATTGATCTGACAGATCGTGGAATGCCATGCAATGACATCATCAAAATGAGTCTCAAAGGCAAAATCCTTGGGGCTCATGATATATTCGCCCTTCAGCCTCTTGCTGCACCGAAGGCCTGTCTGAGGAGCAATGTCATACAAAAATGCATGTTCAAATGCAGCCGGCACTGCTTCTCTCAGAAACTCAATCACCTTACGAATATTGATCCGTGTATTGATCTCTGTCTCTGTCAGGTCTTTGATCGTGGAGCAGTCCCTGTTTTCGTGCCAGTTATTTACCCAGCAGATATCGTTGCGGTTTGAGGGAAGCGGCAGCGCATTAAACCCTGCCAATTTCTTTAATTCCGGCCAGATCGTTCTGGCAGCATTGGGATGCGCCTGTTCCCATTCATTGTACAATGCTCAGTTGATCCCGCCGATTCTCCAGACAAGAGCTGTCTTATTGGACCTGGTTTCCCCATCAGACAAAGTAGCATAAGGAACGCCGGCTCTGGTAAACAGATCCCCATCACCCGTAGCGTCGATCACGATTTTGGCCATTACAGCCATACGCCCTTCCTTGCTTTCAAAGATCACTCCGGCAACCCGGTTTTCTTCAATGATCGGCTTAGCACCCCAGCTGTGATACATCACTTTGATCCGATCCCGTTCTTCATAAAGCATCAGATCCATTTCAATCTTCAATTCATTTGGCTCAAAATAGACCGATCTTACCAGGCAGGAGGGCTTAGCCCCTTCAAACCCGCCCCGGCTCACGCAGTCATGAATCCGCTGCCAGCCCTGCAAAAGCATGGGACTGGTAGATCCGATCTTTTCCAGGGAAGGTCCCAGAACAGCCTGGGGAATGTGTTCCATTCGGGTAAACCATTCCTCCTGAATTCCTCTTACGAAAGATTTATCGTACCAGGAGAGATTGGGCACCATGATCACATAGCCTCCGGTTGCATCGCCGCCCATAAATCCATACCGCTCCATAAGGATCACATTTTTAGCGCCTGCCCTTGCTGCTGCCAGCGCTGCGGAATGCCCTGCGGCTCCTCCGCCTACGACC
>JAFWOB010000090.1 GCA_017510065.1 Parasporobacterium sp. | reverse complement strand
TGATTCATTCGATGACGATAATAGTCGCACTTATATTTTGGGGAGACACATTCTCTCTTCCTTTAGATTTCACCTCGCGGTGAACACCCTTGCTGTTCAGCTATGTACTTCGTCGTTGCCTACGCGTACTCGGGACTTTCACCCGTTAGAGCGCGCCCATGGCGCGCAAACTGAGAAAGGACTGCGCATTTTCATGCACAGTCCCTTTTCTTCCGGACTTAAGCCGCTGGGAAATAACAAGTTTAAGTTCGGCTGCTTACAATACTCTTAAGAACCAGCTCATATCGGATCTGTAGTTCATATCCCAGTAAACGGTTCCGTTTTCAGGGCTGGAGCAGTGAACCACATAGCCGTTTCCGGCATAGATCGCCACATGGTCTCCTCCGCCGTATACCACGATGTCGCCCGGCTGAAGTTCGTCAAAACTGATGCGGTAGCCAAAGCTTCCACCGGTATAATCAAGTGACGCATGGGAGCAGTAGATTCCGAAATTTGCGAAGATCAGATGTACAAATCCGGAACAGTCGGTGCCGCCGTAAAGCGAATTGCCGCCCCATACATACGGGGTAACTCCTACAAAGCCCATTGCGTAATCCACGATCTGCTGGCCCAGAGAATAATAGGTTTCTTCTTCCTCGTAGTAATCCTCGTCGTAGTCTTCCGAGTAATACTCCTCGTCGTACTCCTCTGAATCATACTCCTCTGAGTCGTCATAGGTTTCTTCCGAAGCAGGTTCCGTCCCGTAATTCGGATCCGGACCTGTTTCTGCATTGAACAGTTCTCCTGTTTCACGGTCGAATACCCATACGCCAACATCATCCGCCCAGACATCGTATCTGGAATCGTCCCAGTAGGAACCGGATTCTGACTCATACTCTTCCGTATAATACTCTTCCGGCTCTTCATAAGTCTCATAGGACTCTTCGTACTCTTCCGGCTCTTCATAAGTCTCATAGGACTCTTCGTACTCTTCCGGCTCTTCATAAGTCTCATAGTTGTAAGTCTCATAGCTGTAGTCTTCTTCGTCGGCCGGAGCTGTATAGTTTCCGGACGGGCCAGTCAGAGCATTGAAGGTCTCTCCCGTGTTTCGGTCGAAGATCCAGGTACCGTTTTCATCATCCCAGATATCATACAGGGATGTATCCCAATAACTGCTGAAAAGCTGTGGCTCTTCTTCCGAGTAAATTTCCTCCTGAGATTCTTCATCCCAGACGCTGTCGTCGCTCCAGGACTCTTCCTCCCAGGTGCTGTCATCACTCCAGGATTCTTCTTCCCAGACGCTGTCGTCACTCCAGGATTCTTCTTCCCAGACACTGTCGTCGTTCCAGGATTCTTCTTCCTGATAACTGTCCTCCTGCGGCAGAACTTCTTCATATTCCTGTGCGTACGCGTAGTCAGGTTCGATCACTTCTTCCGCATCTTCTTCCGTAAACTCCCAGTCGATCGGTTCCGCATATGAATAATTCAGCTGTGTTGCCGCATACTCCTGTGCTGCAGAATAATAATCGCTGAGCTCTTCCGATTCGACAGCCGGTTCTTCATAGGCTGCCATCTCCGGCTCCTCATAAAATGCCTCATCGTACGCCAGTTCCTCATAGACCGGTTCCTGGATGACAGGTTCTTCCTTGACAACCTCTTCCCGTACAGGCGGCTCGACCACCGGCGGTATATAAACAGGTTCTTCTGCTGCCTGTGCTTCCGTTTCCGGTTCTGCACTCACCGCAGGTTCCGTGTCCTGCACCGGCTCCTTGCTTTCAGATACCTGAAGGTCCGGTGCCGGTCCCCGGCTGCCAAGATCGATCACTCCTGTGATCCTCAGGGGATTATCCCCTGACTGCCTGGAAGTACCAGCCTGTCTGTTTTCTTCCGGCGCCTCACTCTCGGCTGCTTCTGCTGCAGCTTCATCAGCATTGCTCAGCACTTTTGCATCCATGGCACGTTCGGTTCCGGCAGCTTCAGCATTTGCGGGTGTGCCATTTCCGCTTTTTGACAACGAATAGATCGAAAAAAGTGAAACACCTATCAGTATTATCACAATTGTTGTCGCTGCCAATGCTACACTGCCTGATCGGTCTCTTTTTCTCCTCATAATTTTCTGTTTCCTCGTTACTCATAGTTTCCAACGATCATAACAGGATCTCATTGACAAGCCGGTGCAATCCGCCTAATATCATAAGGCAGTCCGCACTTGGTCTGTAACAATTATAATCCTATTTCTTAATCGTTCCGTCATAATATAGCACATGTCGTAACATTTTGTACAGTACTTTGTAACACTTTTTTAATAATTTTTATATCTTTGTGTAATATTTTTAGCTCTGAAAAGCCTCTCTTTCCTTTATTTTAAGGGCTTTTTCAGTTTCATCGCTACTATGAAAAGATTGTCCGATCAGGAAATCCAATCCTTATATGAAGAATTCCAGACGCCGGAGCATGTAAGAAAACACTGCCGCGGTGTTACACAGTGTGCCCTGCGGATCGCCCAGGCACTGATCCAGGCAGACAGCCGATACCGGTATCTTGATCTCTCCCTTCTGTACGGTGCAGGGATGGTGCATGATATGGCGCGGAAACTGCCGCATCATGAGATCGTTGCGGCAGACAGGCTTCAGGAACTTGGTTTTCTGCAGGAAGCGGCTATCGTCCGTGAACACATGAGAACCATGACGTATCACGAAATTGATCACGTAAAAGAAGCCGATCTGCTGTACATCAGCGATCGGCTCGTTCAGGAAGACACCTTTGTCGGTGTGGAAAAGAGATTTGATTATCTTCGAAATAAAATGATAAAGCGCGGCTGGGATCCTGACAATGAAACGGCCAGGAGAAACCGCCGCAACGCAGAACTGTTCGTTGCTGCCATTGAAGAAAAAACGAAACGCAGCATCTTTGCCATCTGCGGCTGACTGTTCCCTTTTATTAAAAAGGTCAGTCCTCTCCCGCCACCAGATTGACGATCCAGACCCCGGACCGGACCATGAAGAAACCGATCAGGCATTTGATAAATGTCATCGCATTTACCAGGATATAGATCGTTAAAATGGGAAGATCCGTAAAATGGGTCAGGGCAAATGCCAGTGTGATCTGGCAGACCCAGGTAAAGGCACTGTCAAAGATAAAGGTGATCACCGTCTTTCCTCCGCTCCGGAGGGTAAAATAGCAGGCATTCACATAGGCTTCCAAAGGCATGCAGCACCCGATCACCATCAGGAAACGGGCTGCCATCGCCTTTACGGTATCAGAGGTGTTGTAAACACTCGCCATTGCCGGCGCCAGAACAACCATGATGATCCCGATCACGATGCACATGGCTACACCCAGCAGCATGATCTTTTTAAAATCTGCAGCTGCTTCATCCAGTTTCCCCGCCCCAAGATGATGACCGATCATGATCGTGATCGTAGAACCCAGCGCCATGGTAAAGCAGAAGAACAGGTTTCCGATGGTGGAAGAAATATTGGTCGCAGAAACAACTTCCAGTCCTCTTATGGAATAGCACTGGTTCAGCGTTGCCATTCCGGCCGCCCACAGGATCTCGTTCAGCATCAGCGGGAGTCCTTTCCGGATCATGGTAAATGCCATCGTCTTTCCGATCCGCATCGATCTGTAAAGACCTTGGAAGAAGGGGTATTTCTGTGTATGACGATGCGAGTAAATGACCAGGATCAGCAGTTCCACAAACCGGGAGACCACAGTGGCGACTGCCGCGCCTGTCGTTCCCATCTGCGGCGCTCCGAATTTTCCGAAAATCAGGATGTAGTTGCCTACCAGATTGACCGCCACGGCGATCATGCTGGCACGCATGGGCACCACAGTCTGTCCTGCTTCCCTCAGGGTGGAAGAATACATCTGCATGATAGCAAACGGAAGCATCTGCAGCATCATCACATGCAGATACTCCATGCCAAATGCAAACGTCTTTTGAAGGTCCAGTCCCTCTTTTCCTTCATGCAGGAACAGCCGGATCAGATCTCCTCCCGCCAGCCAGAAGATAATTGCAAAAGCAAGGGAGCTGAAAACAGCTATGAACAGCTTCATCCGGACCGTATGCCGGACACCTTCATTGTCTCCCTTTCCGACATACTGTGCAGTAAAGATACCTGCTCCTGACAGCCCGCCGAAGATACAGAGATTGAAGACAAAGATCAGCTGATTGGAAATGGCAACGCCGGACATCGGCTCCGTTCCTACCTGTCCGACCATGATGTTGTCAAGAAGGCTTACAAAATTTGTGATCATGTTCTGCGCGAGGATCGGCAGCATGATCACAAAGATTCGTTTATAATATTTATTTGTTCCGATATAAGCTCGTATTCCGGTCATGTTCAGTTTACTTTGCTGAGCAGTTCCTCCCATTTGCTGTCCACATATTTCTGAGCTTCTTCTATGGTCCATTCATTGCCGGGCTTGAAGCAATGGCGGAATCTGCCCTGCAGTTTCATAAACTCTTCCACAGGGAGTTTTGTTTTCGGCTCATAGTTCAGATACCATTTTCCCTCGATCACTTCATACATAGGCCAAACACAGGTATCCACTGCCATTTTGCATAGAAGAGCCAGGTCTTCCGTTGGATATTGCCAGCCTCTCGGGCAGGGAGACAGAACGTTGACAAACGCCGGCCCCGGTGTATAGATGGCTCTATGGGATTTCTCATGAAGATCCCGCAGATTGCCGATGTAGGTGGTCTGGGCTGCATATGGGATTCCATGTGCCGCCAGGATCTCTGTCAGATCCTTTTTGTTCTGAACCTTGCCGACGGACTGGGTTCCTGCCGGCGTTGTAGTAGCGTTGGCAAACCGCGGCGTAGAAGAGGATCTCTGGATGCCTGTATTCATATAGGCCTCGTTGTCATAACAAAAATATGTCATGTCCGTGCCTCGTTCCATCGCGCCGGAAAGAGACTGGAACCCGATATCATAGGTTCCTCCGTCGCCTCCGATCACCAGGATCTTGAAATTGCCCTCCAGTTCACCCTTCTTCTGCTTCATCTTAATGGCTGCCTCCACACCGCTGCCGATAGCGGATGCATTTTCAAAGGCACCATGAATATAGGAATCCGTCCAGGAGGTATAAGGATACAGGAAAGAGGAAACTTCCAGGCAGCCGGTTGCATTGACGATGACTGCCTTGTCTTCTGTATCCAGTGCTCTGGTCATAGCCCGGCACAGAATACCGGCACCGCACCCGGAACACAGTCTGTGACCCGGAGCGAACCGCTCCGGCTTGCTGAGCTCGATCTTATGATTATAAGCCATCAGAGCACCTCCTTCTCATTGCTGCGCTGTCCCATATGCAGATATACCGGGCCTCTTTCTTTGTTTTCGATCATCTCAAACAGATGGGCATAGACCCTGCGGATGTCCTCTACTCTGCAGTCCCTGCCTCCCAGGCCGAAGACGACATCGATCATCATCGGGATTTTGGGAAGACCAATCAGAGCACCGGCAGTTTCCGCAAAGACAGGTCCTCCGCATCCGGAGAATCCTTCACTCTTATCCATGACAGCCACCGCCTGCGTCTGCTTCAGTGCTTCCGCGATTTCCTCAGCAGGGAATGGACGGAAGGAACGGATCTTGATCATTCCGACTTTCTTTCCTTCTACCCTCATCTCGTCAATACAGGCCCTTGCCGTACCCGCCGTGCTGCCGATCAGGACAACAGCAGCCTGCGCATCCTCCATCCGGTAGGTCTCGATGAGCCCGTAATGTCTCCCGAAAGCCTTTTCAAAATCAGCAGCCACATCCAGGATCACCTGTTTGGCATTTTTCATGGCCTGAGCCTGCTGCACTTTGTGTTCCATATAATACGGACAGGTATCATAAGGACCCACTGCCAGCGGCGTCTGCGAATTCAGCAGATAGTTTTCCGGCTCATAGCGGCCGATAAAGGTTTTTACTTTTTCATCCGCTTCCAACAGGATATTCTCTACTGCATGGGAGGTGATGAATCCATCCTGACAGATCATGATCGGAAGCCTTACATCCGGATGTTCCGAGATCCGCATGGCCTGCAGGTAATTGTCATACGCTTCCTGGTTGTTTTCCGCATAGATCTGGATCCATCCGGAATCTCTTGCTCCCATGGAATCTGAATGGTCGTTATTAATGTTGATCGGTCCCGTCAGTGCACGGTTCACACAGGCCAGGGTTACCGGCAGCCTCGCAGATGCCACCACATACAGCATCTCGTACATAAAGGCAAGACCGGCAGAAGAAGTTGCCGTAACAGCCCGGCAGCCAGCTGCCGCTGCGCCCATGCAGGCCGACATGGAAGAATGCTCGGACTCGACGGTCACGAATTCTGTGGAGACTTTGCCGTCTGCCGCATACTGGGCAAAATACTGGGGAATCTCCGTGGAAGGAGTAATGGGAAATGCCGCAAACACATCCGGTTCGATCTGTTTCATGGCGTAGGCGACGGCTTCATTTCCCGACATTCTGTCTTTGATGCTCATGACGGTTCTCCCTCCTTTACAAACTGAATGGCGGAAAACGGACAGATCTTATAGCAGATGCCGCATCCTTTGCAGTGGTCGTAATCAAAATCCCCTCTCTTTCCTTCCGTTACCGGGATAGAAGAGTCCGGGCAGAACGGGGCACACAGAAGGCACTGTTTGCAGTTTTCCGGGATATAGACCGGTCTGTTGCTGCGCCATTCTCCGGTCATGGTCGCGACAGAGGTAGCCGGTCCCGCAATCTCCCCGCCGATGGTCATTTCCTGCCAAGGGGTCTGTTCGTTAATGTCCTTGGGCTGTCTGATCATGCTCCTTTTACCTCCTTTAACGATTCCTTCAGGCAGTTCATGTTACCTTCGATCACCTGTGGTTTGGAAGAAAATTTATGATGGAATGACTCTTCCATATCTGCCGCAAACTGATCTTCATCCAGTACTCCGCTGACCTTAACGATCGCTGCCAGCATAGGTGTATTCGGGAAATAGTTTCCGAGGTGTTTTTCCGAGATGCTCCTGGCATCGATTGTATAAATCCGGCCTTTGTATCCATTCACAAGTGGCCGGAAGCTTTCCGGATCCTTTGCGGAATTGATCACTATGGCTCCTTCTTCTTTCAGTCCGGCTGTCACATCCACGGATTCCAGAAGGCTTTCATCTACCACCACCACAAAATCCGGTGTGTAGATATTGGAATGGACTGTGCACCGCGCATCACTGATCCGGTTATAGGCGGTAATCGGCGCACCCATTCTTTCCGGCCCGTACTCCGGAAATCCCTGTACATATTTTCCTGCGGCAAATGCCACATCTGCCAACAGCAGGCAGGCGGTTTTGGCTCCCTGCCCTCCCCGGCCATGCCATCTGATCTCTGTAATCTTATTCACGTCTGATACCTTTCTGTCTTATTTACACACATCTCCCGGAAATGATCCACGGAGCAGGTTCTGTCTGGAACATATTGTTCTGGTTCATTTTGGAAACTGACACCTGTATCATTTCCATATCCTTGATCCCGTACTTCTCAAAAAGCAGGGGCATATTGGCAGCCATTCTGAAATCCAGGGTATAGATCACGAATTCCATCTTCGGATTTACTTTGAGAAGGCAGCGGATCTCCTGTTCCGTGCTGGCAGATGCCACAAGCATGGTAAGTGAAGGAACGGGAAGCCCTGACAGCGTCTCGTCATCCACATGGTCGATGATGGTCACATTGTTGATGCCGAACTTGTCCACATTGTCTTCCAGTGTTGCACGGTCCCTGGCGGAATACTCCACCGCAATGATATGACCTTCGCTGGCCAGGATCGCCGATTCTACGGCAATGCTCTCACCGCTGATGATACAGATAGTATCTCCATAGGAAACATGCATTTTGTTCAGGATGATCGCCCGCAGCTCGCTTCCTACATACTGCACGGATCCTTTGGAAAAGCTGGCATTTTTCATGCCGATCTTATAAGTGTTGCAGGCGTTGGGATTAATGATCAACATCGCGGCAGACGCATTGATGCCCCGGTTGATCATATCCTTGATCTTATCATGCTTGATGGGGCCTTCCGGCTCTGATCCTTCATTGTACCATACCTCACACTCCCCAAGACCAACATCCCACATGCGGTAGAAAATATCATGATGGCCTGCTTCCGTGAAGACCATCACACATTGATTGGCCTCGATGGCCGGGATCAGGTTTTTATTTCTCCCCGTGATATCCAGGATCTTGACTTTTTCCAGGTCTACCTGGGTATGTTCCATATAATACTGAAGCCAGCTCAAAATGATCTGATTGCCAAACAGTTCGTTTCCCATGCCTGTCTCTCCTTTCCTGTCGGTTTAAGATAATATTTTAGACGCAAGTTCCTTCATAGTCAATTCTTTTATATCGCCTTCGCCCACTTTATTTCATATGTTGCTGATGATATAATGATGATAATCGTTTCCCGGAAGGATGCGTGTATCCATATCCGGAAGTGAATAGTCTGAACTTCCGGACATGGATACACGCATCCTCCCGGCGAAACAAACGATTATCATTCTATCAGGAGCAACATATGTATAAGTGTCCAAACTGCGGAGGGGAGATCGCATTTCTCCCTGAAAGCGGTATCATAAAATGCGAATACTGCGGATCGGAGTTCTCCCCTGAAACGATCAGGGAGCAGGATCTTCAGAAGACCCGGAAAACCGCGGAAGAACACACCCTGGACGGCGGCAGGGTCTATGTCTGCACCCAGTGCGGAGCCAACATCTATACGACCGAGGAAACAGGCGTTACGTTTTGTTCTTACTGCGGTTCCCAGGCATTTCTGGAAAGCCGGATCAAAGGGGAGGAGAACGTTCTTCCCGATCTGATCATTCCGTTCGGGATCTCCAAAGAACAGTGTGAAAAGATCTATAAAGACAAGATCCGGTCTGCCTGGTTCCTTCCCCGGAAAATGAAGGCCGACGATACCATTGACAAGTTCCGGGGCATTTATATGCCCTGCTGGGTCTACACCGGAGAAGCAGATGCAGATGGAGATTATACCAGTGTCGTAACGACCCGTGAGGGAGCCTACGACATCATCGATACCTACAGTATCACCGCTGCGGCTCATGGAGTCTACGGCGGTTTTACAGAAGATGCTTCTTCCTCCTTCCCAGACGGGATCATGAAGGAGATCGCGCCTTTTGACATACATTCTGCCAAACCTTTCAACGATCGTTATATGGCAGGTTTTTACGCAGATATCGGAAATGTCCCGCCGGAGGTATACAATGATAATGTTTTCCGGGCGCTGGACGCCAATATCAAGACAGACCTGAGTAAAAGCCGGGATCTCAGACGTGAACACGTGTCTTCATTTGAGATCAACAATAAGACCACGGTAAACAGCCGGATCACCCAGGTGCGCAAAGGCTTCCTGCCGGTCTGGTTCCTGTCCAATAAAAATGAACACAGCGGGAGGATGAGCTATGCTGTGATCAATGGTCTTACAGGAAAGATCCACGCAGATCTTCCCATCGATATGAAAAAGTATCTGCTCCTGTCCCTGCTCATCGCGATCCCTGTTTTTATCCTTCTGCAGTTCTTTACGATGAAACCCATGATGCTGCTCTTGATCACGATGATCCTGCTCAGCATCCTGATGTTCTTCTCTACCAAGATGATCCGGGAGAAGTACGTTCAGGAACATGGGTTGGACGATGAAGGTCTTCTGTATCTGAAACAGAAAAAGCAGCAGGATCCTGACGAACCCGATTATCACAATACATCCTACACTTCGGGAGAAAAGCATTTTAAGGCGTCCCGCAGTGTCGGCGGCACCATGAAAAAGATCGGGCTCGGCCTGTTCTGTTTCATCGGGATTCCTTTCCTGAGCGCCATCTTTTATGTCCTGACGGATGTCAATATCATAATCTGGGGATTTATAGCCGGCGTTGTACTCTTTATCCTGTTTGTTTCCGGCGGAAAGAAAACGGGAACCGCTCCCTCTTCCGATGGGATCTTTACTCCCGGCAGCAGGAAGATCAGGCTGCCCTTCGGTATGGTACTCAGATCCATCCTTCTGCCCCTGATCGGCATACTCGCCGGGGTATTTGTCGTTTTGGCTGCTCCTGCCAGCGATCTGTATTATTACGGGGCGGTCCTTCTGTGTTGTCTCATGCTGATCCTGACCATGATGGATTTCGTGAAAAGCACTAACCGGCTCTCTCTCAGAAAACCGGCTCAGCTTGGAAAGAGAGGAGGCGATGAAAATGACTGAAAGAAAGTCCTTCTTTATTAAAATCCTGATCGTCGTTTCTGTCTTTCTGCTGACATTTGCCGCGCCTACATATGCTGTCCAGGTGTCCAATGCCTATATATATAAGAATGAAGAAAGCGGCAATGCTGCTATCATTGTTGACCAGGCGGACCTGCTGACAAACGAGGAAGAATCAGAACTGACGGAATATCTGGACCGGGTTACTCCCTATGCTACGGCGATCTTTGCCACCAGTGATACAGAGCATTCTGACTCCATCATACAGCACGCAAAGAAAACTCTGGAAAATATCTGCAGATCCGCCGGCCTCGACAACGGATATACGGCAGTAATCTTCCTGATCGATATGTCGACCAGGGAACTGACCATTTATTCGGGTGAAACAACATATAAAGTCATCAATACCGGCATTGCCGATTCTATAACAGACAATACCTACACCTATGCGTCAAAAGGCGATTACTTCGGCTGTGCGAAAGAAGCCTTCACGCAGATCTTCAAGGTCCTGGACGGACAGAAGATCGCCCAGCCCATGCGGTATATCACTGCTGCTTTACTGGCAGTATTTGCCGGTCTTACGATCAGCTTTTTCCTGGTCAGGAAAAACACCAAAAGAGTCCCTGCAGGGTGGGTCTCTGTCCATGAGACGCTGGATGTGCAGCAGTTTACCCCACGAGTCAACTCACGGTTGGTCAGCTCCCGCCGGGTGAAACATGTGGAATCCTCCGGCGGTGGTGGCGGCTTCCATGGAGGCGGAGGCGGCGGCTTCTCCGGTGGCGGCGGTGGTTTTTCCGGAGGCGGCGGCTTCTCCGGTGGCGGCGGAGGCAGTTTCTCCGGCAGCGGCGGAGGCGGAAGCCACAGCTTCTGATCCATTTCTGACTGTATTTATTGAGGGAGTATCATTTTGAATTTAATTCCTGTAACTGATCTGGAAAGGCCGGAACTTCTTATCTATTCCGGCCTTTCTGAACCACAGCTGTATCATTATCACGAGCCGGAGCCCGGGCTGTTCATTGCGGAAAGTCCTATGATCATCCGGCGCGCTCTGGACGCCGGTTATGAACCGGTCTCCTGTCTTGTGGAAGAAAAACTTCTTCCCTTCCTGTCAGGGACAGCCGCTTCAGAGGATTTTCCTCTTTCCCATGTATTTCCGGCCTCCATGCCTGTATATGCAGCGCCTCTGGAAGTCCTGGTCAGGATCACCGGGTTTGCCCTGACCCGCGGCATTTTATGTGCCATGCGAAGGAAACCTTTGCCGGATCCTGCATCGCTTCTTTCCTCTTCGTCCCGGGTCGTTGTTCTGGAAAACGTCATGAACCCTACAAATGCCGGAGCAATTTTCCGTTCGGCTGCTGCCCTCGGTATGGACATCGTCCTTCTCACCCGAGGATGTACCGACCCTCTGTATCGCCGCGCTGCCCGTGTCAGCATGGGAACCGTTTTCCAAATTCCCTGGGCTGTTCTGGAAAACGGACCGTCCGCGATAGAGCTTCTTCATGAACATGGCTTCACAGCTGCTGCCATGGCGCTTACTCCAAACAGCACTTCCCTCTCGGACTTTCAACCCGAACCCGATCGTAAAATCGCCCTTTTCATGGGAACAGAAGGTCCCGGTCTGTCTGCAGAAACATTGTCTTCCTGTGACCTGTCCATCCGGATTCCCATGCACCATGGCGTGGATTCCCTGAATGTCGCTGCTGCCAGCGCAGTCGCTTTCTGGCATATCTGCTCGAGCAGGTGAGGCTGATCAAAGAACCTATGTGATTCCGCTATTATCATCCTTATTTTCAACGTACTTCTGTTTTGAGGAGGGTCCACCCAGAATGATATGGAGAAAAAACAGGCGGACCATGTAGGTCCGCCTGCTGAAAATATTCTGTCAGATGATCTTGTTCAATACCTATTTGATGAACAGGTCAATCCATAATCGGGGTATTGCCATATGCAGCTGCCGGGCTGTCTGCCGGAACCTTCATATAGCCTTCTGCCCATGTCTGATGAGATAACGGAAGATCGTTTGCATATTCTGCGATTCCCCATCCTTCCGGATCAACAGTCACATCATATCCGCCCAGCATACCGGTGATGCCTGCGAAATCATCCGTTCCGTCGATCATAAGAATGAACACCGCTTCTTCCGTACCGGTCTGTGCCAGTTCGCTGGTGCTGTCCAGAATTGTTCCATAGGAGAACTTGTAGGCATAGACATCACCCGCTACAACGCCATCGTTAATGTGGAATGTCATAAACTCTGGCTCACCGTAAGCTGCCAGCCAGTTGTCGTTTACATAATTATGAACATCATAATCCGCTGCAGCCGGGCAATCTTCATAATCCACTGTCAGTCCGCCTTCGAAGAACGGAGGCATGGTTCCGATACCGCTGCCCGGTTTCTGGTCTTCTTCCAGGGATCCTGCCTGCATACGCAGTGTCACAGGAACCATCGCATACTCAGTGCTGCGTACTTCCAGTTCAGAATGCTCTTCAGAGAGTTCCTGAGATACAGGATATAAGGTCGCCGTTTCGCATTCATCCGGAACGACAATATAACCTTCCATGAATTTGAACAATGTCTGCGGAAGAGTCATTCCACCCTGAGTACCATAAAAGCCGCCGCCGGAGGTACATCCGATCAGCACACCATAGGCACCTTTGAACATTCCGGTTCCGCCGGTCACAATGTTGACAAGGGCATCGCCTCTCTTCGGAACGGTACCATCAACCTCATCTGATGTATAACCGTCATCGCCGGACATATAGTTGGACATATCTTTGGAATTTGCGCCGTAAATACCATCCCAGGCATAAATATCACCCACATTGGTATGATAGATGCAGAACAGGCTGCAGCCATAATTGGCATCCATCCAGTCAGATACATAGGTTGCTTCCGGAGCAACGAATGATTCCGGATACATGATTCCTGCAACATAGAAACCTTCTCCGAAGGGATCCATGTAACCGATTCCGGCATGGATCGTCATCATACCCGGTTCATAGGTTTTATATTCCTGATATCCGGCCTGCATTGTCATTCTGACATCGTAAACAGTATAGTCGTTTTCAGAAGAGTACGGTGTAAAATCAATATCATAGGTCGGATACTCCACACCTTCGAATTCGCTCGGAGCGGATTCTCCGGATTCACCTTCGGATTCACCTTCCGGAGCTGCCGGAGCTTCACCTTCCGGAGCTGCCGGGGCTTCACCTTCCGGGGACTCACCTTCCGGAGATTCGCCTTCCGGAGACTCACCGCCGGCGCCTCCCATAGCGCCCATAACCGCCAGTTCCTTCACTTCACCTGCCTGAAACTCTTCCCATGTGGAAAGTCCAAGCGTTGTAAAGAACTGATCCCATGGTGATACAGTCTGATCGATCTCTTCCCAGCTTCCGATTGCCTCAACCTGAGCGGTAAACTCTGCAAGGTCAGGAGCATTTGCGCCGGCTGTATCAATCAGATACTGCTGATAATCTTCCCAGGTTACTTCCGCCGGCTCTGCAAATACAGAGGCGGCCATTGTAACGACCATAACAAGGCTGATAAATACTGCCAATAGTTTTTTCATTTTCTTCCCTCCTATCAAAAAATACAGATGTGAAATCCTTTTGATCTCACATCTGTATTATAGCACTTGCATTGACTGGGCTCTAACTGATCAAGGCTTATTCTATCTACAAATATCGCCTGTTCAATTGGTAAAACCCTTTAATTTGTAACAAAACAGTTACGGCTGGATCTTGCCCAGGATACCACCCAGGAAGCTTCTGATCGTACCCTGCGCTTCATCGGATGAAGTGATCTCATTGACGATCGTCTCAACAGCATCCTTGACCTCTTCCAGTGCGGAAGCGTCTTCAGCCGGTGTCTCCGCTTTATCCTTGATACCATTCAGGATATCCTGGATCACTGAATGATATGCAGTCTGTGGGCTCTCGCTTTCCGGTGCTGCGATTTCTTCAGCTGCAGGAGCTTCGCCTTCCGGTGATTCGCCTTCTGCCGGAGGAGCCGGTGATTCACCTTCCGGAGCCTGACCTTCTTCGGATGCAGGAGCTTCACCTTCCGGTGATTCACCCTCCGGTGACTCGCCTTCCGGTGATTCGCCTTCTCCGCTGTCCGGTCTGGAAGCTGCCATTTCTTCAGCATTCTTTACAGCTTCTTCAATCTCTTCCGGTGTGAAATAGATCGTATGAGTTGCATCCATCTGGGTAGCTTCTTCTGCTACTGTAACCTCAAAGTCACCTTCAAATCCGGTTACGATAACTTTCTCACTGGTCGGATAGCTGAACGGTCCGCCAAGAGAAACATTGTCATATGCAACTTCTCCACTGGAAACCGTGATGCCTGCTCCTTCTGCTCCTTCTTCCGGTGCGCCCATGTCTCCAGGTGCATCACACTGGAAGAAGAATTCAAACGGTTCGCCAACGATCGCGGTTGCCGTTTCCCCTGTAGAGAAGGTAACCGTCACTTCCTGTGCGGCTGCTTCCACTATTTCAGCTGCCTCTTCGACGGCTTCTTCTACCGCTTCTTTGCCTTCTTCGACAGCTTCTTCAGCACCTTCAACAGCCTCTTCGACGGCTTCTTCAGCACCTTCAACAACCTCTTCGACGGCTTCTTCGGCTGCTTCCGAGACTTCCTCTGCGGCTTCTTCTACCGCTTCTTTGCCTTCTTCGACGGCTTCTTCAGCACCTTCAGCTGCCTCTTTGGCATCTTCCACTACTTCTTCCACAGCTTCGGAAACTTCTTCCGTAACTTCTCCGGCTGCTTCAGAAACTTCCTCTGCTGCTTCTTCTACAGCCTCGGATGCTTCTTCGACAACTTCCTCTGCCGCTTCAGAGACTTCCTCTGCAGCTTCTTCCACTGCTTCGGATGCTTCTTCGACAACTTCCTCTGCCGCTTCAGAGACTTCCTCTGCAGCTTCTTCCACTGCTTCGGATGCTTCTTCGACGACTTCTTCTGCTGCTTCGGAGACTTCCTCAACTACGGTTGAAACCACCTCTTCCGGTTTCGGATCTGCTTTCTTCTCCCCACAAGCGCTGAGAAGCATTGCTGCTGCAACGCACACAGCCAGAAGTACTACTAAGCTTTTCTTCATGACATTCCCTTCTTTCTTTTAGTTTAGATTAACAAAAAAGACGTTTGGATTATAACATACTTTCGTGCAAAAGCACTATACTAAATTAAAAACATCGAGCCGGGACTTCCTTTATCATCTCACTACCCTGTGCTTGTCAAGTTTTTTCATGTATAAATGAAAATCTTAGATTTTCACCAGAGCAAAGACAAAGTCACTTTTAAAATGGTATACAAGGCTTTCTGCTTAAGGGATCCTTCCTTTTACAATTTTTCAACCTGGGGATAGTTTTCTCCTGATTTTCCGTACTCGCACATCGAATTTTCAACCCGGGGAGTGTTTTCGTCCGTAATCTTTACAAATTTGCAGGATGAGGATGATCCAGGGGTTGAAAACGCTCCCCAACCTGTAAATTTGTCAAGCGGAAGGCACTCAAAAGCCTGTCGATCCTCCTCAACCTGATAAAAATTGTTTCTGACAGCTAAATGGAAAAAAGGAGAACAAAGCTGTGTTCTCCACAAAATACGAGGATGTCAGCAAAAGCATTGTCTTTGGTACTTTGTCTTCAGTCTGATGAAAAATGGATACGCTGCCCGGTCATGCCCCGCAAAGTGAATGTGCCATCACACATTATTCAGGCTTTCCAGTTCTTCTTCCGCTTCCAGGATCTGCATCAGCAGTTCTTCCTGCTCTGCCTCTGCTTCCTCCAGCTGGGTCTGTATAGACATGAGTTTTTCATAGTCTGCAGACATCGAGGGATCTGCCTGTTTCTCTTTCAGCTGCCTGGTCAGTTCTTCTGAATCTGCCAGGTTTTGCTGGAGTTTCTCGATTCGACGCTCCAGCCTGGATCTGATCTTACCCGGGTTGTTATAAACAGCCCTGGATCCTTCCGCTGATGTTTCCGCTTTGCCTGAAGCCGGCTGGCCTGACACAAAGCTGCCGTTTCCTGCCTTTCCGCCCGGCAATGCTGTTCCTGTCCCGGCAATGGAAGGCCTGGCTGCGGATCCGCCGGCGATCTTCTCTACCTCAAATGCCTCATAGGCACTGTTTGCTTCCTGTTCCCCGATATTCAGTACGGCTGTTGCGATCTGGTTGATGAAATACCGGTCATGAGAGACGAACAGGACAGTCCCTTCATATGCCTTCAGCATTTTTTCCAGGGATTCTTTGCCCAGGATATCCATATGATTCGTCGGCTCATCCAAAATCAGGAAATTCGGCCGCGTGTAAAACATTTTACAAAGTGCCAGCCGGACCCGTTCTCCTCCGGAAAGCTGTCCCAGCTTCTTCTCCACCTCTTCCTGGGAAAAAGCGAAAGCACCCAGGGTACTCCTTACCTCTTCATTGGTCAGGCGGGGGTAGGTATCCCAGAAATTGTCAAGGATCGTCTGTTCCGGATCTTCGTCATTGATCACGGCCTTCTGCTGGTCATAGTATCCGATTTCCACATTGGTTCCGATTTTGAATGTACCTCCGAGAGCCGGGACCATGCCCATCAGGGTCTTCAGAAGGGTGGATTTCCCTTTGCCGTTTTCACCGACGATCGCCAGCCGCTCGCCCCGCATCAGTCGGAATGTGACGCAGCTCAATTCATGGTCATATCCTATCGACAGTTTCCGTACGTCCAGGACTTCCGAATAGCTGGAGATCCTTGGTGAAAAATGTGCTTTAAATGTGGTGGTATCAAATCTCCTCGGCTTTTCCACCAGTACCATATGCTCGATCGCCCGTTCCTTGGAATGCGCCGCGGAAACTTTAGTCGGGGTGTTCTTCCATTTCTCGATCCATTCTGTCAGACGACGAATCTCTTTTTGCTGGGCTTCATAATCTTTCTCCTGCTTGGCCAGGGCTTCCTCTTTCTGTGCAACGAAAGCCGTGTAATTGCCGGCATAGCGTTTGATCCGGTGGTATTCGATCTCATAGGTAACCGATACCACATTGTCCAGGAAAACCCGGTCATGGGAAACTACCACTACCGCTTTCGGATAGGTCCGCAGATACCCCTCCAGCCACTCAATGGCGGGCAGGTCCAGATGGTTCGTGGGCTCATCCAGAAGCAGGATATCGGGTTTGCTCAAAAGAAGTTTGATAAATGCGATCTTCGTCTGCTGACCACCGGAGAAGCTGCCCATCGGACGCAGCAGGTCTTCCGGAGAGAATCCGAACTGATGGAACATGATCTCCATTTCCCGCTCGCTGTCATGTCCGCCCATGGCATCATATTTTTTCTGGAGAGAGTCGTATTCTTTAAGGAGCTTTAAAGCCTCCCCGGAATCTCCGGGCAGCTGCGTCAGGCTGGCTTCTATCTCCAGCATTCTGCGCTCACAGTCATAGAGGCGGGCAAAGACCTTGCGGATCTCATCTCCCGCTGAAATCTGAGTATCTGTAAAATTGATCTGCCGCAGGAAACCGATGTGCTGGCCGCCTGCCAGGATCATGGAAAAGTTCTCATCCCCGCGGGGATTGGAAGGTTCAATATCTCCTGAGATCAGTTTCAGAAGTGTCGTTTTTCCGCAGCCGTTTCGTCCGACGACAGCAATCTTCTCCCGGTCGTGGATCTCAAAATTCACGTGCTCCAGGATCCTGTCCGCACCGAACTCGACATCTGCATTTCGTATCTGTAATCTCATTTATTTCATTTCCTCAGAAGGATCCAGTTCCCATCTGCTCTTCCCGATCCGCCACAAAAAGGCCCCGGCTACCGCAGCAGATAAAAACTTGATCACCATATAAAGGATGCTGCCCTGTGTCTTAATTTCCCCGGGAAGGACCAGCATGCAGACCAGCGTCGCGATCAGCGACAGCAGACAGATGATGATCAGGATCCAGGCTAAGGGTTTGAACCAGGGAACCGTTCTTTTGTACATATAAGCCTTAACAGGAATCTTTTCCAGGAGCAGAGAAAAACTCTTCCAGATCAGCATGAAGAGCGCCACTACCTCCAGGGCAAAGGGTATCACCACATACCATGCCCTCCAGATGGCTCCTCCATCCATGAGCCCGCCGATCACAAACAGCGCTGTCAGCAGGATATCCGTGATGCCCAGGGTCCATTTGTATATCCTAAGTTCCCGGCTGTCTCCACAGAATATATAGTGACGTCCGTAATAGACGTATTTTCCGTCGATCCCTTTCTTATAATCATCCAGATATGAATACCGTTTTTTCCACCCGGTAAATTTAGCCATAACCTGATACTCCTTTTTTCTGCTGAACGTTCAGCCGAATAAACATAAACGGCCATTAAAAACGGCCGTTCAGATCTTTATTTTTTCAGCAAGCCTGCGCCGGATCAGCAGACTGCTGATATGAGACTGCCACCTTCCGGTATGATTTCGGTACTCGATGCACTGGTCTTTATGGAGCTTGAAATAGTCCTGCAGGTCTTCATTATCCATGGCATCCAGTTTATCATAAAAATAAGTCGTAAACTTCTCTTTTTCGCACAGATAGATCGTTCCGGGCTTCTCCCCCAGAAATTCCACCGCTACGCAGGTTTCAAATTCCATTACCACCACATCGCTCAGGGGATATCGCAGTACGTTCTGGTAACGGAACTGTTTCCAGAACCTGCTGCGGACATCCTCCCTGAAGTAACTGTTGATCTTGTAGATATGGATCCAGTCAATGTATTTCTGTACTTCTTTTTCCGGAACGCCCTCAAAGAACGCTTTGAACGTACGGGAATTACGATGACCGATAACCTGGCGAAGATAGGATGCCAGAGCAGGATAAGCCTGCAGTTCGCTAAGGCTCAGCTTGTCCATGAAGTTCAGCACGAACTTGCGGAGCATAAAACGGTCATAGGTTCTTAAAATATCCAGGAGATTGTCCTGACTGCAGCTGAAATACTCCGTTTTTCCGCAGAAAGTCAGGAGCGCTCTTTTACATTCAATATCCAGGTAACTTCCCTGTGCCACGCCGAAATAGCGAAGCCTCTTTTCAAAATCCTCACCGTTGGAATATTTACCGCCGATCAGCTGTTCATCGTAACCGATCGGAATCTGTCCGCTGTCAAGGATCCCGGCAAATACATCGCCCCGGATATGACATTTTTGCAGAAGCCTTTGAAACGGCCCCTCTGAAAGAGCCATTTCCTTCAGGAACGCATTGCATTCCGGATTGTTGAATTCTTCCTGCCACTGCCGGAACAGTACCCTGATGGAGCGGTCATCCAGACGGTATCTCAGGATCCCAAAGAGTTTTTTCTGAGAAACGGCATAGTAATTGTAAGGCAGATACCCTGCCAGGGTATCCACCTCTTCGGCCGAAAGAGACAGCGCCGCAGCTTTCAGCATATCTGCGGAATAACCGTTCAGTTTTCCTACGAACTGCTCCAGTTCTTCCGTCGCTGCAAAACCGTCCTTCTTCTTCTGACGGTTGGCCGGCACGATCTTCTTTCTCGCTTCTATGATATTTTCCGGTATATAAATGTATTCCTGCGGCATGTTCTGATCAATCCGTGGTTTCCTGACCTTGTGTCAGATCCTCACTTAGGATATCGATCATCTCCTGGACCATATCCTCATCGTTCAGTCTGAACTTGAACTCAACACGTCTGGACGCATCCATATCAATCTGGCCATTTGGACCGTAGACCGGATCACTGAAGGAACGTCCGTTGGCTGTTACGATATTCCGGAGCGAAGCAAGAGTCTGCGGCGCCAGAAAATCGTTTTCATCAGACAGGCAGAATGTGGCAACTGCCAGGGCTCTTTGCTGTGACAGCTCCAGGTTGTGCATATAAGTACCATCCGTATCGGTATGGCCCTCGATAATGATCTCCGACACATAGTCGCTGAATTCCGGACTCAGAAGGACATTCAGATAGATCGGGAGAAACTGCACCAGGAAATCCTGTCCTGCTTCGGACAGGTCGTATTCATCCGACTCAAACAGGATGCTGGAATCCAGCGTGATCGCGCCTGTTTTGGAATCTACGGAAACGCTGAGATTGGTGCTTTCAAATTCCGTTTTCAGAGCTTCGATCAGATCGGTCTTGACGCCGATGATCCGGTCAAGCTGTTCCTGTTGTTCTTCCAGCGCCTGCTGCTGCTCGCCCACAAGAGCTTCCTTCTCTGCCAGAAGGGCTTCCTGATTGGCCAGGAGTTCTTTCAGCACTTCCACAGCTGATTTCTGCTCTTCCAGTTCTCCCTGCTGTTCCTCCAGAAGGCTCTGGGCTTCATCGAGCTCTCCCTGCTGTTCCTCCAGAAGACTCTGCGCTTCATCGAGCTGACTCTGCTGGTCCTCCAGCTGGGATTCTTTATCCGTCAGCTCTTCCTGTTGGGAGAAAATGATCAGGGCCTGCTGCGCAAGTTCCTCCTCTTTTGCTTCATATTGGGCTTTTGCCTGAAGGATCGTAAAGGAAATAACAAGCACAAATACCAGCAGAAGCCCGGCCATCATATCTGAGTACGACAGCCAATAGGAAGTTTCTTCATCTTCAGATTTTCTTCTTTTTCTGCGTATTTTCACGTTTTATCCTCATTAATCACTTTCAGTTGCTGATATTGCCGAGGCTTTTCACCAGTTCATTCATCTGTACCTGTATCTCATCAAAGGACTTCTTCATGCCGTCATATGCCGCAAGGACCACTTCCGGTACCCGCTGGGTCGTCTCATCAATACGCGATACTGTCTCATTGAGCGACTGGGTGATCTGTGCCATATTGGTGTCAAACAGATTGAAGGTTTCGGTGACGGATCTGGTAAGTCTTTCATCCAGCCCGGTAGATGCGGCAGCCAGTTCCTGTGCGGCGGTATCGATATCCGTATGAGCCATCGTCAGCATGCTGGTAAGCTTCTGGGAAGTGCTCTGGATCTCGCCGGAGAAAGCACCGGACATCTTGATGATCTCGCTGAGTTCCTGCTTGATAGAATCGTTGACTTCTTTTTCATGCGCGGAGATGGCATAGACATAACCCTGCATACGCTCTTCGTGCTCTTTCAGGGTTTCCATCTGCCTGTAGGTACTGTCGTAATTCTCCGTGATCAGGTTCTGCAATTTTTCGATCTCGCTGATATAGCCTGCCATACTGCCTATGATATTGGCAGACAGCGTATTGATCTCGTTGACATTGACCGTAACGGAATTGAGTTTGTCCATGATGGTCTGAGCATAGGCATTGTTCTGCCTCTGGATCTCTACAGTATCATTCAGGACACGGCCGAGCATACCGTAGGTATTGCCCATGGAACTGTTCAGTTTATCCACAAACTCATCCACAAGACCCTGCAGGCCTTCCGACTGGTTCTGCGCGATATTCTGGGCAAAATCCATCATGGTCTTGTTCATGTTGTAAACGATGGGTGTCAGGCTCTCGCTGATATGCGCGCTGATATTGTCGCCCAGGGTATCGGGAAGCGCCTGCAGCATTTCACGCATGGTGCTCTCATTGTCATTGACGGAATCCCCGAGAACATAGGTGTTAAATGTACTCAGGAACTCATCCAGCTGCACATAGACCGCTTCCATGGATGCTTTGTATACGAAGCTGTAGACCAGGGAAAAGACCAGACCGTACACAGAGGTATGGAACGCCACCTTGATGCCGTCCATCAGAGGCGCAATACTGTTCGTGATCTCTTCCGAAGTACCTGTATTGAAGAACTGAAGGCCAAAGGACAGGCCGACAAACGTTCCCAGGATACCAAGACCTGTCATAGTCCCGGAAACCAGGTTCAGAATGTTCTTCTTCATGCGGGCATCAACATATTCCTTGTTGATGTAGTCTTCGATGTCACACTTGTAGTCGGCATTTTTAAACTGCTCGAGCCGCTTCATCTCTGCAAGGAATTTTTTGTACTGGGGAGTCAGGATATCATCCTGGAACAATCCTCCGGAGGATTCCTTCTTATACTGATCCCAAAGATACCTGCGGTCTGACCTGGCATCCGATCTGATCTTCGCGGTCGCGGCAGACAGAGCTTTCTGTATGTTCCATCCGATCGTGAATTTGGTGATCGCAAATCCGAAAATGATCGCGACAAGCAGGAACATCACGATATTGATAATGATACTGGTCAGACTCTGTCTGGACACCACGATCAGGACAGCGCAGACGACTGCCATGATAAGATAGGTAATGACCAGCCAGAAATTATAGTTTTTCTTTTTCATCTGATAGTCTCCGGTATTCTGTATATATATTGCATGCCAGAGTTCATTGTCTCCGGCCGATAATCTTTCAATTTATTATTATGTCACACCAGGCAGGAAACTTCAATGAAAGTTCTGTGATAATTTTGTGTCATCGTTTCTCTGCAGTCACATAGCCAGCAGATTTTTCACTGCCTGAATATAGATCTCCACCTGTTTTTTCAGTTCTGCGATCTCCAGCTTTTCGTTGGCATCGTGGATATGATTGTCTGTTCCCAGCCACTGGCAGCCGAAGGCAATGATCCCGGGAATGGATTTGGCATAGGTTCCGCCGCCGATCACCATAGGCTTTACAGTCGTATCTCCCGTTACTTCCACATACGCATTGTACAGAGCTGTTACCAGCGGTGAATCTTCCGGATAGAACAGGGATCCTACGATCGCATTGATCTCTGTCCTTCCCTTTTCATCCTCCAGATACGGTTCAGCCATGCTGCGGAGCTGTTCCTCCCCGAAGGTCACCGGAACCCGGATATCGATCGTGCAGCTGATGTTCCCGTCCTGCGTCTTTACGATGCCGTTGTTCAGCGTCAGTTCTCCGTAATCGTCCCGGATCTTCAGTCCGTATCCTTCCCCGTCACAGGCAGTCCCGATATGGGAATTATAGTATTCTACAAAATCATCCTTCATACCCGCCTGTGCCAGCGCTTTCATGGTGCAGCCGGCAGCATTGATGCCCAGCAGCGGCGTGCTGGCATGGGCAGCCACACCCTGTGCATAGATCGTAAGGACGCCGTTTTCCTCCGTGACGGTGTATTCCGGAAGACCGGTTTCTTTCAGGGCATTTTCCAGTTTTTCTTTGTTGACAGCATCCGCAGGCACCTGGGTGGTACAGCGGTTGCAGACGGCGTTGCTGACAAATCCGCCGTTCATGGAGAGAATACGGGTGTTTTTACTGTAGGCAGTCATTTTCAGCATTCCCTTTTCTCCATGGATCCCTGGGAATTCCCCATCAGGGGTAAATCCTGCTGTCACCTTTTCTTCCACCTCATTGTAATGTGCCATACACTTGGAGCCGGTCTCTTCGTTGCAGCCGAAGATCAGACGGACCCGCTTATTGAGCAGGATGCCGGACTCTTCCAGAAGCTTCAGGGTATAAAGAGATGCGACAGCTGCCCCTTTATCATCGGATACGCCTCTTCCGTACAGTGTATCACCGATCCTTGTCATGCAGAAAGGATCCGTTTCCCAGCCTTCGCCCGCAGGTACGATATCCAGATGCGCTACGATTCCGATGATCTCTTCTCCGGATCCGATCTGCGCATATCCGCAGTAATTATCCAGGTTTTTAGTTTCAAATCCCATTCTCTGCGCAATAGAAAGTGCTTCTTTCAAAGCAAGCGCCGGGCCTTCCCCGAAAGGCATCCCGGGCTTTTCCTCTCCCAGTTCCGAATTATACTGCACCAGGGTGGAAAGATCCCTGATCATATCCTCTGTCAAAGCATCGATTCTTTCTGTGATATTCATATATTCGCACCATCCTCTGATTAATCTGGTTTTATTGTTCTGTATTGATAAGTTCTTTTTTCATCCATCTGCCCCGGTACAACCGGATCAGGAAGATGATTCCCCGGAAGCACAGTTCTATGGTCATGGCCAGCCAGTATCCCTTAAGTCCCATGGACGGGACCAGGAGCAGGGCAAGCACGATCCTGACGCACCACATACTTCCCAGGTTCAGGATGCTTGGGACCAGCGTGTCGCCGGCTCCGCGGAAAACCCCGGCGCAGCAGATCGATGCTGCGTACAACGGTTCCGCAAACAGCTCCATCCTGAGTACGCTGCTGCCCAGTTCCGCAACCGAAGAATCACTGGTAAGCAGGGAAAAGATAAACGGCGCCAGGAAAAACATAGCAACTGCTGTCAAGCCCATCATGACCATTCCCAGATACACACTGACCCGGGAAAAACTCTTTGTCAGGTCACTTCTTTGTGCTCCGATCGTCTGCCCGATGATCGCCGTTGCTGCCATTCCGATCCCGTAGCCCGGCATATAGCACAGGCTTTCCGCTGTTACCGCCAGGGAATTGGCTGCCACAGCCGTTGTCCCGAGAGGGGCGACGATCAATGTCCCCACCACATAGGCGCTGCACATAAAGATCTGATCCACCGATATAGGGACTGCGATCTTCGCAGCTGTTTTAAGCACCTGCTTCTGCCATCTCCAGCTTCCGCTGTTAAGCCTCAGGGACAATTTTTTGTTTCTCACACATACGGCATACAGCATGATCAACGCAATCACAGCTTCCGACAGGGCGGTTCCCAGCGCTGCGCCGGTCACTCCGAGCCCTGCCCCCGGCAGGACACATTCCTTTCCAAACAACAAGATTGTTCTGGAAGGAAAAATCAGCAGCATGTTAAAGAGCACATCCAGCACACAGACAGTGACAGACAGGATACTCGGTGTTTTCATATCTCCGCTGCACTGCATCATCGACGCGGACAGGTGCCGCATCAGGATAAAAGGGATCGAAGCGGAATAGATCAGGAAATACATGCCTGCATCCTTCAGGATCGCTTCCTCTCCTCCCAGCCATACAGGCAGCGAAGTACTGATGGACATTGCGATCACGCTGATCACGATTCCCATACACAGCAGTACGCCCAACGCCTGCCTGAGGATCCCGGACGCTTCTTTTGATCTGCCGGCTCCGACCAGCTGCGCCACCTGCACGGAAAAGCCGTTGGACATCCCGATGCAGACGCTGCCGATCAGCCAGGTAGACGAAGTGACCAGACCGATGGAAGCCGTTGCCCTTGCCCCGAGACTGCCCACCATGCCCGCATCAATATACTGCATGGCAATGGAAGTCAGTTCCGCCAGGATCGCCGGTGTGCTCATCCGCAGCACTGTGCTGATCTGCTCGGCACGGGTGGCGTTCTTATTATTCAGGATCGGTTCCAGCGCAGTGCTCATGGTTTATGGATCAGTTTTCGGAAGGAGTCTGCTCCTCTTCTGTAATATCCATGCCGAAATATTTCTCGGAGATCTCTTTCAGTTTTCCTTCTTCCCGGAGTTCTCCCAGAGCTTTATTGATCGCCTCCTGAAGAGATTCGGAGCCTTCTCCGTAAGGCATGATCATGCCGACTTTTTCCACATCTTCATCATAAGCAACGATCTTGACCGGCGCATCCGGCTGCTCTTTTATAAAATCATTGATGGAGACCTCTGCATTCAGGGTCGCATCCACACGGCCGGCCAGCAGTTCTTCGATCGTTCCGTCCAGAGATTCCACATCTTTTACCGTGGCGCCGTACTTCTCCGCGATCAGCTGATATGTGCTGTTGGCGGAGTTACAGGTTGTCTTTCCCTTCAGATCTTCCATCTTCGTAATCTCTTCGTTATCATCGCGAACAACCAGCACAGTCCGGTTAAATGCGTAAAAATCACTGAAATAATAAGCCTGGGCTCTTTCTTCCGTGTAGCCTACGCCATTTGCCATGATATCATACCGTCCGGCCTGCACCCCTGCCAGAAGGCCGTCCCATTCGCCCGTGACATATTCAGGCGTAACGCCGAGTTTTTCAGCAACGGCACCGGAGACTTCCACTTCAAATCCGATCAGGTTCCCGTCTTTATCTTCGAACGTCCAGGGAGCCCAGTTTCCTTCCATCGCAATGGTGATGGAACCCTTCTGCTGTATTTTTGCCAGCAGGTCTTCTTCCGCGCTGGCCGCAAACGCTGTACCTGTCATAGCTGCTGCCATGACTGCGGTCAATAATACGATGAGTATTCTTTTTCTCATGATGTCTGTCTCCTTGTTGATAAATTTTTATTTCAGCTGTCCCGACGGATCCTTCTGATAAATTCCCGCGTTCTTTCTTCCCGCGGATGTTCAAAAAACTCCCGGGAGGAATTTTCCTCCAGGATGATCCCGTCGGACATAAAGATAATCTTGTTGGAAACATGTTCCGCAAAATTCATTTCGTGAGTTACCACCAGCATGGTCATTCCCTCTTTCGCCAGGGCTTTCATGACCTCCAGCACTTCTCCGATCAGTTCCGGATCCAGAGCGGAAGTGGGCTCATCAAAATAGATGATCTCCGGGTCTGTTGCCAGAGCTCTTGCGATCGCAACCCTCTGCTGCTGCCCGCCGGAAAGCTGGACCGGAAAGCTGCCGGCCAGGTCCTTAAGGCCTACCTTGTCCAGAAGAACCAGGCCTTTTTCCCGTGCCTCCTCCTTCGGCATTTTTCTGGCGGAGGTAAGGCCCAGGGTCACATTTCCCAGGGCTGTTTTGTTGGCGAACAGATTGTAATTCTGGAAGACAAAAGCAGTTTTTTTCCGGATCTGTGCAATCTGGTTTTTTTTGATATGGCCCAGGTCATATTCTGTCCCGTCGAAGACCATACTGCCGGAATCCGCTTTTTCCAGGAAATTCATGCACCTTAACAGGGTTGTCTTTCCGCTGCCGCTGGGTCCTAAGATCGCTGCAACGTCCCCTTTTTCCACGGACAGGCTGATATCCTTCAGTACTTTCACATTTCCATAACTCTTATTAAGGTTTCGGATCTGAAGCATACTCATCGGGCAGCCTCCCCGGGCAGGGCTTCCTGCACCGCTGCATTTTTCATCGTGTATTTGCTGAGCCTCTTTTCCACTCTCCTCTGAAGCAGTGTCAGGATCGTGGAGAACATCAGGTATACCAGGGCAACTTCCGCATACAGCCACATGGGCTCATAGGTCCTGCCCACGATCTTCTGGGCAGCCATGAACATATCGGCTACCGTAATCTCTGCCACAAGGGAAGTATCTTTCAGCATGCTGATCAGGGAGTTGGACAACGGCGGGAAGGCAGTCCTTAAAGCCTGCGGGATCACCACATGCCACATGATCTGGAAATAACTCATGCCGACACAATAGCCTGCCTCCAGCTGCCCCGGCGGGACCGCTTCGAAAGCAGAGCGCATGGTTTCGGAGCAGTAGGCTCCTTCGTTAAGGGCAAATACCATGATCGCGCAGGGAAAGGCATCCATCACGATGCCTACTTTGGGAAGTCCATAATATGCTAAAAAGAGCTGAACCAACAATGGCGTTCCCCGGAAAATCCAGATATACAGCCTGGCGATCTGACTCAGGATCGGAATTTTGGCATACTGGATCATGGCCATGATCATGGCGATGATCATAGCCAGTGAAATACCGATGATCGTCAGAGGGATCGTCACCTGGATGCTGGCAAGCAGGATCTTGCCGAAACCTTCTGTCAGGATCCCCCAAATACGTTCTGTCATATCAGAAGCTTCCTCTCCCGTTGTTTACGGCATCTTCTTCCGTCAGCTGCTGGACAACATCCCAGTGTTCTGCCAGCTTACCGTCCTGGATCCGGTACATATCCACTACCTTTGCAGCATGTCCGCCCTTGAAGCTGCATTTGAAAAAGACGGCTACTGTGTTGTCATCGGATTCAAAGATCTTCTTGACATCCATATAGGGATCCAGCTGGAAGAAACCTTCCGCAAATTTGCGGAATCCTTCTTTGCCGTCCTGTGCTTCCACACTGTGCTGCATATAATCATCCCGCATATACTCATCCAGCTTGGAAAGGTCATGGGCGTTGAACACTTCATCAATAAACTTCAGTATCAGTTCTTTATTGGTCATTTTTTCTTTCTCCTGTCATAAACAACTGTATAATGGGCATTTTTCCAAGCCATTATAAGTGATTCGGGTGTATTATTCAATACAGTATCTTCCCGGGACGGTTTACGTTTCCGGTGCGGTTGTGTTATGATGGCTCCGAAAAACAGGAGGTGATATCTATGGCATCCGGAGAGCGCAGAGGCGACAATCAGAAACTGAAAATGCTGTACCTGGCAAAGATTTTTATGGAAGAAACAGATGATCTGCATGCACTAACCATGCCGGAGATCATCCGCAAGCTGGAGGCATACGGGGTTAATGCCGATCGAAAGACTCTGTACCAGGATTTCGATGAGCTGCGCAAATTCGGGATGGACATTATCGCATCCCAGGAGGGACGAAGCTATCTGTATTCTTTAGGTGCCCGGGAATTCGAACTGCCGGAACTGAAACTCCTGGTGGATTCCGTGCAGTCTGCCAAGTTTATCACAGACAAAAAATCCCTGCAGCTCATCAAAAAGCTGGAATCCCTGGTAAGCCGCTACGATGCGAAGAAGCTCCACCGGCAGGTGGTGATCGCGGGCAGGATCAAGACCATGAATGAAAGTATCTATTATAATGTGGACAAGCTTCATGAAGCGATCAATGCAGGCTGTCAGATCCGGTTTCAGTATTTCCGCTGGAATGTAAAAAAAGAAATGGAACTTCGGAAAAACGGGGAATGGTATCAGGCCAGCCCCTGGGCCCTGATGTGGGATGATGAAAACTACTATCTGGTTGCTTATGATGCAGAAGATGGCAAGATCAAGCATTTCAGGGTGGATAAGATGCTGAAGATCGCAGTCACGGATAAACCAAGGGAAGGACTGAGCCAGTTCCGGGAATTCAATATGCCCCGTTACTCAAAGAGTCTGTTCGGCATGTTCGGAGGAAAGGAAACGGATGTTACCCTGGAAGCTTCCAACGACATGGCCGGGATCCTGATTGACCGTTTCGGAAAAGACATTTTCCTGATTCCGAAAGATCAGGCCCATTTCCGGACCACCGTAACGGTAGCCGTCAGCAGCCAGTTCCTCGGCTGGATCTTCGCACTGGGGAACGGCATCCGGATCGTTTCACCGGAATCCGTAGTGGAACAGATGAGGGAAGAAGCCAGACGGCTGGCGGATCAGTATCTATAGTTCAGCTTTTTCTTTTTTCTTTCGGAAAAATATACTGCAGGCCAGCGCCGCCACCCCGGCGATGCACAGCCCGTAGATCACAAAATTCAAAGAAGAAGATGAAACCAGCCGGCTTTTCTGATACCAGAAACAGTTTACGATCCCCAGCGCCAGAATAAAAAGTGTGATGAGCAGGTTGGGAAGATTCCGCCGCCTGATGAGGCCCCGCAGTGCCAGCAGGAACAGCACGAGCATGGTAAGAGCAGCGCAGACTTCCCTGGTCTTTCCGATCGTAAACATATTATAGGTAAAGAACTGCGTCAGCAGAAGGAATCCCGCTGCCGCCAGCAAATGAGGAGCGATGACATACCAGGAAGAAAACGGCTTGTGCCCTCTTCTCCTTCGGATAAAATGCACGATAAAAATGATCAGGCAGATAAACAGAAGGCCAAGCACTGCCAGAAGCGAATAAAACAGGAGCTGGAAGAGCCCTTCCAGGGTAATATGATCCTCCGCCCCGCTTTCCGTACTCATGACCATGGTCGGAGAGTATTCAAATTCCAGTTCCGAATCATTGTAGATACTTCCTTCCAATACCGTCAGTCCTGTCAGGTCAGTAATACCTTCTGCCTGAAGCTCATAATCACCCGCTGTCAGGGTCTGGATAAACATGGTATCTGAAGATCCATACGTTTTGTACGGCGTGCCGATCACATCATAATAAAGCAGGTTGTCCACTCGGTCCGAATGGATCCGGATACTGTATGCGCCGTCCGCAGGAATACTGACAACGGTTTCCCTGCCGTTTCTTGTAATAAAGACTCCCTGCAGAAGCTGGTTCATCAGCTCGTCAAGACCCATGGATTCATCAAAGACCAGATCCTGTTCCGGATAAATATACTCCCCTTTCCTGTTCATTCCGTTCATAAAGAGATCGCCCTTCCAGACCTCTATATCCACGTTCCCGAAAAAGGCAATCCTTCTGGTCATATCCGGACCGGCAAATACATCTTCGTCCGTATTATCCGAAAAAGCCCAGATGATATAGGTATAGGGCATATGCTCCCGCAGGACATTTTCCGCGATTTTCTGATCCAGATCCCAGTACCCGTTTTTGATCTGGTTCTGCTCTTCCTTCAGATGCTGGGACATGATGTAGGTCATATAATCTATGAAGATTTCGCTGCTGTATTCCTGTCTGCTGTCCAGATTCTCCATCTGGCTGACTGCCTGTATGAGGATAAGGCCCATCGTTTCTGCATTCGGTTCTGTCCACAGTTCCATGATCGAATCCTGTAACGATTCTGCATACTCCTTGCTGGTGGGAAACATCTCACTGAGAAACTCCAGCAGCAGATGGATCTGATAGTTGACCTCAGGGTTATAGCGCAAGCCCTTTCCGATCAGTCCTTCGGCAGCATCCAATGCGTTCATGTTCAGGATAAGATAGCGGCTGTCCATTTCCTGGGCAGGCGTATACAGATCCTGTCCGTAACGCTCATATCCCCAGTACTGCGTGGGGATCTGGGTAACAGGATCATATTTTCCGCAAATATTAAAGATCCCTGTATAGGAATGGGGATCCGGCGTTCTTGTGGTACGGGGAACGCCGTAAAGATATGCATAAACATCCTCGAAGATCCCGGAATCGATCATATCTGCCGCTGTGATATTGGATATCGCAGCAGCGCGGGAAAAACCAGTGATCCACAGTTTGATCTTCCCTGTGATACCGTTCTCCTGAATATAACTTTCGATCTGCTCTTCCATGACCCGGGCTGCATTGTTGAATCCCACATGGCGTTCTTCGTCTCCGACTTCCAGGTTGCCTGCCCATTCTTTCTTATATCCCTGTCCGCAGGCTGCTGCGGCGATCAGGGTGAAATCATCGATCTTTCGGCTTCCGATCACTCCAGAAAGAGTATCTTTCGAAGTATCCTGATCGTAGCCGAAGGGATGGATCTTCGAAAAACCTGCCCCCGACAGATAGGTTTCATACTGATCCTCCAGATCCTGCCCGTTATTCCGGAATGCCGATACCATCAAGCCCAGCGACGCCTTGGCAAGCCCCCTGGAAAATTCATCCGACGGTTGCCGGAAATAATCGTCCGTATACGGAAACTCCCAGTTCAGGACTGCATGGGTGACTGCATTGATATGAGGAACCATGATCCGGATCACTTCCTCAGAAGTGTCCTTTTCTTTTGTTATGATATCGTCCTCAGGAACTACTGTTTCTTCCGCCGCTGTATTTTCCACTGCTGCCTCGGCGGCATATCCGGGGACGGCTGCCGCACCGGTCAGAAGGGTCAGTATAAAAAGGATCATCAGGATAGCTGCAATTGTTTTTTTCATTTTATCAATTTCTTCCTTGAGATAGATTGCTTCCGCCGGCATTTTTCCGTGAAAATTGCCGCAGAAGATCATATTATCTAAAACTGTACCCAAAACCGAGTAAAAACGCAACAGTGAAAAACAGTTGAAGATTTGAATCGCAACTGGTAAAATCAGCCCGGTTTATAAGAAATTGATTTAGATAAAGAAATTTTAAAAAAGGAGGAATCAATTATGGCCAATACAGCAGTACAGCAGCCCGAGAAAAAGGGTTTCTCCCTTACCCTGGCAAATCCGGTTATCCGGAAACTTGAAAAGAACGGTGAATTTGGATCCGATCGTACAGCTACCTACGGAGGCATTGTCGGAAAAACGGTCTTTTTCCTGATCGTTACAGTGATCGGCGTCCTTCTGTGCTTTATCCTGCATAACATTCTGACAGGCAACGGTGCAGCAAACCTGATCCATGTTGAAGATACGAAAAACGGAATCTATGATCTGACCTTGTCCGTTGGTGAAGCGGTGATCGCAGGAGTTGCTCTCCTGGTCTCCCTTATTACGCCCTTCCTGGCATGGTTCATCCGCCCGACGATTCCAGTTACAGGCACTTTATACAGTCTTGCCCAGGGTCTTCTGATCGGATATATCACAGTAGCTCTTGTACCGGAATACAGATTCATTTCCCTTCTGGCCATGATCATCACCATCGCTCTGGTGGCAGTCATGCTTTTCATCTATGCCAAAAAGATCATCACAGTGACTGCCCGGTTCCGTGGGATCATCACGGGGATCTTCGCCGGGATCGTACTGTCCGGTATCGTCTATTTTCTCCTGAACCTGATCCCGGCTGTCCGAAATTCCACACTGTTCTCCGGCATTAACACGGCTATGCAGAATCCGGCGCTCAGCATTATCATTGGTATCGTGTTCGTGATCCTGGCATCCCTTTTCATGCTGGCAGATTTTGACACCATTCAGCGCTGCGTGGAAAACCAGGTCGACAAGAAATACGAATGGATGGCAGCATGGGGCCTTGCCTAC
>JAFWOB010000089.1 GCA_017510065.1 Parasporobacterium sp. | reverse complement strand
TGACAGATAGTCATCGGCTCCGCTGTCCAGCCCAATTACTGTGTCATACTCACTATCCTTTGCAGTTGCCATGATAACCGGTATTTCTTCCGTAACCGGAGAGGTCCTCAGCTTCTTTAAGATGCTAATACCGTCTTCTCCCGGCAGCATGATATCAAGAATCACCAGTTCCGGTTTCTTTTCCTTCATCATATCCCAAAAGGCAGCCGCATCCTGAAAGCCGCAAGCTTCAAACCCGGAAGCCTGAAGTGTATAAACCATAAGCTCCCTGATACTGCTGTCATCCTCCACACAATAAATCATATGAAGCCTCCTTCCGCACCTTTGTACAAACATGCTATCGCTTGATTGTAAATCCTGTGATCTTTTTCTTGTAAATTCTACGTAAAGTTCCTGCCTAAAAAAGCGGCTTCCGGTTTTTACCAGAGGCCGCTACATCTTTAATCATTTATTTTCCAGTGGCCATATCGTTTGCCACCAACCCGTTCTATTCGCCCGGCTTCTTTAAGAACATTGATATACTTCTGTATAACCCGGCGTGTCACTCCTATGCTTTCACCTAAAGCCTCCTGTGAAATATCAGGCTGCTCCTTTATTTTTTCAATGATCTTAAGCACCATTGCATCGTCCAAAGCACCGTGCTTATCCGTGTTTTGGTGCTTTGGTGCTTTGGGCTGATCTATAAGAGCACTCTTAAGCGCCGGGAAATATACTCTGAGCCCTGTTCCAATTATTTCGTATTTCGGAAGCTCTGCTCCTAACGCTGTGCACTCATCACAAATCTTCTGAATCCCTTGTCCCCAGGTTTCTATATATCCCGCTCTGTAGAATACATTGGCAATGTCAGGATTATACGGGATGGAATCATGTGGCTGCATCAAGGTCTCTGCAGTCCATCCCTCAGGAAGGATGCAGCGGTTACTTATAATAATCTGCTCTTCTTCGATCCGTATCTGTATCGGAGTTTCTTTGATCTTTGGGTGTTGCTCAAGAGGCACACAGTCTCCACATGCCCGGTCTGGGGAAACATATCCACGCAGCATGCCTTCTTGATCTGGTATCCGGCCAGATAAAACGCCTGGAGGTCTTTTGCCAGAGAAGTCGGCTTGCAGCTTACGTACACAATGTTTTCCACACCGTATCGGAGGATCTTTCCCAACGCTTTCGGATGAATGCCTTCCCGCGGCGGGTCCAGGATCAATGAATCGGGAACCTGCAGATGATCCAGGGCTTTCAGCACATCCTCTGCAAGGAACTGTGCATTAGAGATTTTATTCAGCGAGGCATTTTCTCTGGCTGACTCTACCGCTTCGGGAACGATCTCCACGCCGATCACCTGATCAACGACCGGACTCATCAGTTGGGCAATGGTTCCGGTTCCGCTGTAAAGATCGAACAGAACCCCATGGGCGTCAGCGGCATACTCCCTGGCTTTTGTATAAAGCACCTCTGCTCCCAGGGTATTGGTCTGGAAGAAGGAGAACGCAGAGATCCGGAACTTAAGGCCCAGCACTTCGTCGTAAATAAAGTCTCTGCCAAACAGGATCTCTGTCCTGTCTGACTGTACGATATCGGAAAGCGCATCATTTATTATATGAAGAACTCCTGCGATCGTGCCCTTTAATTCCAGCTTTTTCAGCATCTGGAGGAATCGGTCCATAAGTTCCTGTTCAGAACACACCTGACAGGTATACTGGGACGTGGTCACCAGCGCCACCAGGATCTCCCCCGTCTTTTCCGCACGACGTACCAGAAGATGGCGCAGATACCCGATATGGGTCTTATTGTTCCGGAAAGTCAGTTCTCCTCTTACATAGTACTCATTTAGGAAATCCCGGACGCTGTTACGGATCAGATTAATGTCTTCGTGTACCAGATGGCAGTCTGAGATATTTACAATATTCATGAAGCTTCCCCGCATATGAAGGCCAAGGGCAAAAGGACCTCCCTTGCACTCATCTCCAAAGGTAAACTCCATCTTGTTTCGGTACCTTTCCTGCAGGGGACTCGGGAGGATCCCCTCGAAACGGGAATCCTCATAAAGTTCCAGAAGATCACATACTTCCTTCGCTTTCAGCTTGAGCTGTTTCTCATAGGAAATCTTCTGGAGCGTGCATCCGCCGCACTGTTCAAAATGAGGACAAAGTGCTGCTCTGTCCTCATAGGCTGACATATCTTTTTTCTTCTTTTTCGAACTCATACTGTCTTTTTCTGATTACAGCTTTTCCAGGCGGGCAAAGGCTGCGAACATCTTCTTGATCCCGAAGTCTTCAAAATCCACGGTCACTTCATAGTCCCGTCCGCCTTCATCTATCGCGATCACCACGCCTTCTCCGAACTTGATATGGCTGACCCGGTCACCGACGCCATAATCAAGGCCGGCCTGATTCTTGACTTCAAACTGTTTTTTATGATCTGCAGACTGCAGGGCAAATGGTTTCTCTCCCAATACAACTTTCGGCTTCGAATGCGACCCCATACTGCTTTCCTGGGGACGTTCCCGGAGATAGACATTGTCTCTGTCGTTTTCCAGGATCAGAGGCGGAATCTCCCGGACAAACCGGGACAGGGCGGATACCATGGTCTCCCCCCGCACCATCCTCGTCTTGGACGCGGTCAGAACCAAATGTTTTTTCGCTCTGGTAATGCCGACGTAAGCAAGACGCCGCTCTTCCTCCAGATCGCTTTCATCCTCCGAGCAGATGGCAAAATTGGAGGGGAACAGTCCATCCTCCATACCGCAGAGAAACACATTGTCAAACTCAAGACCTTTAGCAGAATGGATCGTGATCAGGGAGACATAGTCTTCTGATCCGTCCCAGCTGTCGATATCGGCGATCAGAGAGACTTCCTCCAGAAAACCGCTCAGGGACGGGCTTTCCTGTACCATCACAAAGACATCCTCTACACTGCCGCTATCCGTGATGTCGCTTCCGCCGTCTGTTCCTGCACCGGAAGAAGGTTCCCTGAAACTGTCTTCGTAGGCTGACGCTTTATTGATCAGTTCCTCGATATTTTCGATCCTGGCTTCTGATTCCGGTGTCTGCTCTGCCTGCAGATCCTTCAGATAGCCGCTCTTATCCAGAGTTTCTTCGATCAGTTCCTTCAGACTGATCTCCGAAGCACTTTTTCGAAGGGATTCGATGAGGTCCCGGAAAGGACGCAGTTTTTCACCGGCTTTTCCGAACACGCCTTCCACCAGCCCGGTATCAAGGGCAGAATAAAAGCTGATCCCTCTCTCCCCGGCAAATGCATCCACCAGATTGATCGTAGAGGCACCGATATTTCGTTTCGGAACATTGATGATCCTTTTTACTGCCACATCATCCCTGCCATTGTCGATCGTCTTCAGATAAGCCAGCACATCTTTGATCTCCTTACGCTGGTAGAAATTGACGCCGCCCACGATCTTGTACGGGATATTGGCCCGGATAAAGGCTTCTTCCAATGCACGGGACTGGGCGTTCGTCCGGTACAGGCAGGCACAGCTGTTTAAGGGATATCCGTCATGAACGTATTTGCGGATAACGGCAATAACCCGGTCTGCTTCCACATAAGGATTGTCTACAAAGAACAGACGGATCTTCTCTCCTGCCTCTGCATCGGTCCATAAGGTTTTGGCTTTGCGGTTGACATTGTGACTAATCACCGCATTGGCCGCATCCAGGATCGTTTTGGTAGAACGATAGTTCTGTTCCAGCCGGATCACTGTCGCGTTCGGAAAAACTTTTTCGAAATTCAGGATGTTGCCGATGTTGGCGCCGCGGAACTTGTAGATGGACTGATCGTCATCTCCCACCACACAGATGTTTTTGTATTTCTTTGCCAGCAGACTGACAAAAACAAACTGTGCGGTGTTGGTGTCCTGATATTCATCCACCGAGATATAGCGGAACCTTTCCTGGTACATATCCAGCACATCCGGATATTGACGGAACAGTTCCACCGTCTTCACGATCAGATCATCAAAATCGAAGGCATTGCTGCGCATCAGCTCCTGCTGGTACTCCCGGTAGACTTTCGCTACCTTTTCCAGATAGTAATCCCCGGAGGCGTTCAGTTCGAACTTATCCACGCTGACCAGTTCATCCTTGGCGGAAGAGATCTGTCCGAGGAACCATTTTTCCTTGAATTTCTTGGTATCGATATCCAGCTTTTTACAGATGTTCTTGATAACCGTTTTCTGGTCATCCGCATCGTAGATCGTAAAATTGCTGTCATATCCCAGCTTGTCTGCATGCATCCTCAGGATCCGCACGCAGCAGGAATGGAAGGTACAGATCCAGGCTCCTCTGAGTGCCTGTCCCAGCATCTGTTCCTGCCGCTCCCTCATTTCGGAAGCAGCTTTGTTGGTAAAGGTGATTGCCAGGATCTGGCCCGGATCCACACCTTTTTCCTGTATCATATAGGCGATCCGGTTGGTGATCACACGGGTCTTCCCGGATCCTGCGCCTGCGAGTATAAGAAGCGGCCCTTCTGTTTTAAGGACCGCTTCTTTTTGTTTGTCATTTAATCTGTCTAAAATAGGATTCATAAAACCTGCATCTTTATGCTAATCTGTCGAACGCCATCTTATATCCGCCGCTGCCGTCATCCATGGCACGTTTGACCCTGGAAATCGTGGCGGTAGAAGCGCCGCTCTTCTCTGCAATCTCCTGATAGGTGCGCTTTTCTTCCAGCATCCTTGCTACCTGGAATCTCTGCGCAAAGGACAGGATCTCATTGGTGGTGCAGATATCTTCAAAAAAGCGAAAACATTCTTCTTTATCTTTCAATGTTAAAACAGCTTCAAACAGGTCTTCAACTTCCTGTGTTCTGATTTTCTTACTCATGGATACTCCCTCGGTTCCTTAAAAAATCTTTGCTCCGCACTGAGAGCAGAATTTTACTCCCGGCTGAAGAGGAGAACCACACTGTGAGCAGAATTTAGGAGCCGGTCTGTCTGTATCAGCTGCAGGTTCTGCCGTATCGGCATCCTGCTGGAATGTCTGCTGCGGCGCCGGAGAAGGCGCTGCCTGCTGCCCCGCACCCATTTGATAAAGTCCGGAAAGATTGGCGCCTGCATTGGCTGCCATACCCATTCCCATAAATCCGGTCATGGCACCTGCTGTATTGGAAGCGGCTGCTTCCATGGCGTTTGCCTGTGCTCCGGCCAGAACACCTGCTGCCAGGGTCGGATTGGACAGTGCCGCACCTCTCTGGGTCTGCTTGATCAGTTCCTGGTCATCTTCCGGAAGCGTTACGGATCCAAGAGCAATGCTTACGACTACGATACCTCTGAGATCACTCCATTTTGCGGAAAGTGCCGCATTCATGGCATTCTCAAGCTCTGTTGTATGGGTTACGATCTCATTCGGACGAAGCTGAAGGGCGGAAAGCTGTCCCATTGCCGGCTGAAGGGCGGAAATAAACTCTGCCTTCAGCTGGTCATCCAGCTGCGATCTGCGGAACGCATCTGTCACATTGCCGCAGACATTGGTATAGAACTTGATCGGGTCACTGATCCGATAGGAATAGATTCCGGAGCACCGGATGGAAACATCCAGGTCAAGGCCGATCCGGCTGTCTACAACCCGGAAAGGTACCGGATTGGGCGTTCCGAATTTGTTCTCCAGGATCTCTTTCGTATTGAAATAATAGACTCTCTGATCATGGCCGGTATCTCCGCCGTATGAGATACGTCTTCCCATGGCCTGGAATGTCTGCAGGATGCTCTCTCCGAGGCTTCCTGTAAAGATGCTGGGCTCCGTCGATGAATTATAGGTGAATTCACCGGGCTCCGCACAGATCTCAACGACCTTGCCCTGATCTACAATGATCATACACTGGCCGTCTGCTACAACAATACCGGAACCGTTGGTGATAATATTGTCGTCGCCTTTATAATTGGTGGAACGGTTTCCGATTCTTTTCTGTCCCTTTACAACAAGAATGTCCTTGTCAATGGAATCGCAATAGAAAAACTCTTTCCAGGTATCGGCAAGTACACCTGTTGCTGCACCGAGTGCTGCTGAAATAAGTCCCATAAATCTTCTCCTTTTGCTGATTATTGATATAACTTACTTTAGCTATATAATAGATTAAAATGTCTGATTATTCAATGGTAATCTTTGTTTGCAATTTGGATTCTGTTGTTATAAGATAATTAGTACTCTTCATGAAAGGAGACTGCTTATGGAAGAAATCATAACTCCTGACGTGGAAAATATTACAGAACTGTTCGAAGCCAAAAAATATGCCCGGATCCGCGAGATTTTCATCGAGATGAATCCGGTTGATATTGCTGCCCTGCTGAGCGATTTCCCCAAAGAACGAGCCGCGATCCTGTTCCGTCTGCTGCCGAAAGAACTGGCTGCAGAAACCTTTGTCGAAATGGACAGCGAAAGGCAGGAGCATTTTATCAAGAGCTTCTCCGATTCCGAGCTGAAGGATATCATGGATGAGATCTACCTCGATGATACCGTTGATATCGTGGAGGAAATGCCTGCCAATGTGGTAAAGCGTATTCTTTCCAGCACCGACGCGACCACCAGAGCCATGATCAACAAGATCCTGCAGTATCCGGATGATTCCGCCGGGTCCATCATGACCATCGAATATGTCTCCCTGCGGAAGAACATGACGGTGGCGGATGCTTTAACAAGGATCCGCAGGACCGGTGTGGATAAGGAGACGATCTATACCTGTTATGTTACCGACTATAACAAGAAACTTCTCGGTCTGGTCACTGCCAAGGATCTCCTGCTTTCCGAAGAGGAAACGGAGATCGTGGATATCATGGAGACCAATCTTATATATGCTCATACTCATACTGATAAAGAAGAAGTTTCCCAGATGTTCAGCAAGTACGACCTGCTGGCACTTCCCGTTGTAGACGATGAAGAACGACTCGTCGGTATCGTAACCGTCGATGACGCTCTCGATGTCATGGAAGAAGAGGCGACAGAAGATATCGAAAAAATGGCAGCTATCGTTCACGTGGATAAGCCGTATCTTTCGACCAGCGTGTTTGAAACCTACAAATCCCGTATTCCCTGGCTGCTCCTTTTGATGATCTCTGCCACATTTACCAGCATGATCATCACCCGTTTTGAAGATGCTTTATCCGTCTCTATTATCCTTTCTGCCAGCATTCCCATGCTGATGGACACCGGCGGAAACTGCGGCGGACAGGCATCGGTTACCATCATCCGTGCGCTTTCCCTGGATGATGTGGAATTTAAAGACCTGTTCAAGGTCATATGGAAAGAATTCCGGGTCAGCCTTCTGTGCGGCGCCAGCCTTGCTATCGTCAATTTCGGAAAAATGATGATTCTGAACGGCAGGGATCCCGATGTCACAATCATCATGATCATCGTGATCTCTCTTGCCCTGTTCTGCTCTGTTGTGATCGCCAAATTCATTGGCTGTATATTGCCGATGGTAGCCCAGAAAATAGGATTTGACCCTGCTGTCATGTCCAGCCCGTTTATCACAACGATCGTGGACGCCCTGACACTGCTGATCTATTTTAATCTGGCAGTCCTGATATTACATATTGCGTAAATGCCTGAAATTGGAGTATTATAAAAGATAATAATCAGACAACCTCTGGAGGAGTAATTATTATGGCAGATGAAATGAAAAGAACAACCAAAAAAGCAGCCTCTTTGAGATCTGTTTCATCCTATTCGGAATCCACCGGAAGATCCGCAAACAAATCCAGATCCCTCCGGGAAGAAACCTATAAGCCTGCAGATCCGAATAAGCCGGGTCCGCAGACGATCTATCTGAATTCAGATTACATCAGATACAGGAATAAGCCGGAACAGCCGGCACAGCCGGATCATTCGGAACAACCTGAGCCGGATGTCGATACCATCACGAATGAAACCGCAGAGCCCTCCGGAGTAAAAGAGCCAAAAGGGGATTCCCTGATCACCAGAATCAAAAACAAGATTGCCGAGGCCAAGGGAGACAACTCCACGGAAACCGGTTCCAGTTACAAGCGCAGGCAGGAACAGCAGGCAGCCAGAAACGAACTTCTCAAGAAAGGCATCATCGGTCTGATTGCTCTGATTGTGGTAGTTCTGGTCATCATCCTGATCGCAAACAGCTGTCAGGTAAAGAATGTAGGAGAGATCTCCATCGAATCCACTGCGACCACTCAGAGTCTGCAATGGTCCGGAGCCCGCAGAGGCCTCAGTTATGAAGTTTACCGGGCAGAAGGTCCTTCCGGACAGTACAAGCTTATTGATACGCTGACCGAAGGCGAGAATTCCCGTACCTATGACAATCTGACAGCAGGAACGCTGTACAAATACAACATCATCACAGTCAAGGGCAACGGTACCAAGACAGAAGGTACCATGGCGCAGGATTATACCAAGCCCAATGCAGTAACGGGGACGGCGGCTGCTACAACAGAAGATGAAAATTCCCTGACAATGAACTGGCAGCTTCAGGGCAATACCGCAACCTATGAATTGAAATACGGTCTGTACGATAATCTGCGGGATGCCACAACGGTTTACTTTACAGCAGATGATGCCGCTTATGACAGTGCGGCGGATACATACAGTTATACCATCAACAACCTGGTTACAGATGAAACCTATTATCTGTCCATGCGGACTGTCAGCGGGGATTATGCTTCCGAATGGTCTTCCACGATCAGTGCCGTGGTAACAACTCCTGCCGAAGAACCGGTAGCCGGATCTACAGAACCCATGATTGCTCTGACCTTTGACGGAGGCCCGGACGGCGGCAATGTCACAGAACGGATCCTGGGAACTCTGGCAGACAACGGCGCAAAGGCAACCTTCTTCCAGACGGGCCTGAATTCCGAATATTATCCTGATCTTGTAAGCCGTATCGTTTCCGAGGGACATGAGATCGGAAATCATACCTATGACGAATCCCACGTTGGAGACGATGTAACCGCAGATGATATCCTGGCAGCCAACAACTCGATTGAGGCAGCTTGCGGTGTTGCGCCGAAGCTCTTCCGTCCTACCCAGGGTGTCATGACTGATGATATCCGCGCAACCTGCGAGGAAGCCGGTATGGCGATCATCGTATTCAACTTCGATTCACACGACTGGGAGTATTACGATCCTCAGGAGATCATCGACAGGGTGGAAACCTATGCGGAAGACGGTGACATTATCCAGTTCCGGAACGTCTATGACGAGACAGCAGATGCAATCGATGAGATCGTGCCTTACCTGATTGGTGAAGGATACCAGCTCGTCACCGTATCTGATCTGATCCAGGCTAAAACAGGTGAACTGCCGGCAGCAGGAAAGGTTTATAACTCCGCTTCCGACCATGAATAACTGCATGCATTGACAGTTGTCTCAATCTATGGTATAAATTCGCAGACTGCATATTTTTAATCAACGAAGTGACGGAGGATTTACAACATGGGTAAAGGAACTGTTAAATGGTTCAACAACCAAAAAGGTTACGGGTTCATCAGCGACGAGAATGGCAAGGATATCTTCGTACATTATTCAGGTGTTAACATGGAAGGCTTCAAGTCTCTTAATGAAGGCGACAATGTTGAATTTGACATCATTGAAGGCGAAAAAGGACCCCAGGCCATCAACGTAACCAAGGTTCAGTAACCAGTAACACGCAGTATTCCGATCAGATATAAAAAATAATGCCGCATAGAAATATGCGGCATCTTCTTTTTTGTCCTGTTTCTTTCCTTCCTTAGTGATCCTGTTGAGGCTCCTCTTCTTCCTTTGCCGACATCCCCAGTTTTTTCGCAGCGCTCTTGAGCATAGCCTGCTGCATCAGAAATTTGATTTCCTCAATGCTGTAGGTATAATCTGTATTACAGAAATGGCATTTGACTTCGATCTCTTTTCCTTCGTCTATGATCGCCTGCAGTTCCTTTTTCCCCATAGCGATCAATGCTCTGGAGACCTTTGATTTTGAACAGTCGCATACAAAACCTGCCGGGATCCTGTCCAGGATCTGCAGGTCAAATTCTCCCAGAACCTCCGTCAGGATCTCTTCCGGTCCCATTCCCTGTTCCATCATGGAAGTCACAGAGGTAATCCTGGAAATCTTTGCTTCCAGTTTGTCGATCACCTCTTCATCGATGCCGGGCATGACCTGGATGATGAACCCACCGGCCTGTGCAACCGTATTATTTTTATTCATCAGGACACCCAAAGCTACACTGCTGGGGGTCTGTTCGGATTTTGCAAAATAGAACGTCAGATCCTCTGCCACCTCAGAAGTTCCCAGGGGCGTCTGACTGACATAAGGTTCCTTCATTCCAAGGTCTTTGATCACGATCAGCTCTCCGTAGCCAATCGCCGCTCCTACATCCAGTTTACCGGCATAATTGACCGGAATTATAACATTGGGGTTCCCGGGATATCCCTTTACATGGCCGTGAGAATCCGCTGTCACTGTAAGCCCTTCGATGGGGCCGTCCCCTTTCATCTGCAGGGTCAGGACATCCTTCTCCCCCTTCATCATAACGCCCATCATAGCGCCTGCGGAAAGGAGTCTTCCCAATGCCGCTGTCGCTACCGGGCTGGTATTGTGACGCTGCCTTGCGTATTCCACGAGTTCCGTTGAGGTAATGGCAAAGGCACGGATCTTCAGATCAGCTGCTGTTGCCCTTACGATATAATCTGTCATCTATAAAATCTCCTTTTCTATCTGCATCCTTTTCAGGATCTTCCTAATCTCTTGACAATAAAACCAGTCATCAACTATACTCTTTCGGATCACTGAATACAAGGAGCAATACATCATGCAGAACAAAGCAAAGCGGATCCTGGCACTTATCGGCATCATCATTCTGGCCGGACTATATATCACGACCCTGCTTCTTGCTGTTTTCGGAAATGAAAACACACAATCCTGGTTCATGGCATCCATCGCCTGCACAGTGATCGTCCCCATCATGATCTGGGTCATCTCGTGGCTCTATAAGATGCTGAAAAAAGATGTCTCCGATTCTATTGCTGCCGATCATTCAGAAGAAGATCAGGAGAAGCAGTAGCTCCTTTATCTGGTCCATTTTCTGAATACAGCGGTTCTCTTTCCCAAAGGACGGAACAAACAGACCGCCAATGCGGTGATCGGGAAGATCTCCAGTCTTCCGATCAGCATATCGATGATAAAGACAAGTCTGGACCACCAGCTGTAAGCGGAAAACCCTGCCACTACCTCATTTTTCAATTCGATCCCGTTATTATTCAGAGCCGTTGCCACGGAAGCAAGGGATGTGGAAATATCCATACCCGGTTCCAACGAAACAATGATCATTGAAAAGATGGTGATCAGCAGGATCAGCATAAAGTATAAAGAAACCGTCCGGATAATAGGATCCGAAACCAGTTTCCCATTGTATTTTACATAATAGGTTCCCTTGGGGTTTACGGATTCCCGTATCCGTCCTCTGATACTTTTGAATATCAGGACAAACCGGGATACCTTGATACCGCCTCCTGTACTGCCGGCGCATCCGCCCACAAACATGAGGATCAGCAGGATCACCTGAGAAAAGCCCGGCCACAGATTATAATTATAGGCAGCAAATCCGGTGGATGTCATACAAGAGATCACCCCGAAAGCAGACTGGTGGATTGCTTCTCCTACAGAAGAAAACTGACGGTATGATAAAATCACGTTCAGACTGATCAGGCAGGTAGCCACAGCAAGTATGATCAGATACCACCTGAGTTCGAGATCTTTCAGGACCTTCTTTACTTTGCCGGTCACGACCAGAAAATACAGACTGAAATTGATCCCTGCCAGTACCATGAATACTTCCACGATCACCTGCTGCGCTACTGTAGCGGCTGCCATGGATGAATTCATAAAAGAGAATCCGCCGGTTGCCAGAGTCCCGAATGAAATCAGGATCGCATGAAACACGGACATTCCGGCGATCGATAGCGCTATGACTTCCACACCGGTCAGAACAAAGTACATCGCATACAGCCATTTAGCCGTCTCGCTGATCCGGGGCCGGATCTTCTCCGTGACAGGTCCCGGAGCTTCTGCCCGCATCAGATGCATGGAAGCGCCTCCGACAACCGGAGAGATTGCCAACATGAATACAAGGACGCCCATGCCTCCGATCCAATGGGTCAGACTTCTCCAAAGGAGCATTCCGTTACCAGCAGACTCCACGTCTGCAACTACCGAGATCCCTGATGTGGTAAACCCGGAAACACTCTCGAAAAGCGCGTTCCAGAAATCCGGAATAAAGCCCGAGATATAATACGGAACAGCGCCAGCCAGGCTCATGATCACCCATGCGATGCCGACGATAAACAGGCCTTCCTTCGCATACAGGCTTGTATTTTTGATCCGGATGCAGAACAGCCCTCCTCCGACAGCTCCGCAGCAAAGAAGCGTTATCAGGAAATATTTCCAGTCCTGCTCCCCGCAAAACAACGCCGTAAAAAAGGGAAACAGCATAAAAACAGCTTCGATCAACAGGATCAGTCCAATGATTTTAAAGATCAGTCTTTTATTCATTTATGCAAAAATCTCCATGAATCTGCCGATGCCTTTATCCGTCGTGATGACAAGGACTGTATCTCCAAGTTCTATCGTATCATTGCCGCCGGGGATAAACGAATTGTTGCCTCTTGTAATGCTTGCGATCAGAATATGTTCCCGGAATCTCAAATTCTGCAGCGGAATACCCAGGTGTTCTGAGGTTTCATGGATCTTGAATTCCAGTACTTCCACTTTATTGTCGATCACATGGCACAGGGACTGGACTTCATTGCCCAGGGTTTCCGACATGGCGCGGACATAAGAAATAACTCTGTCAGCCGCTATATATTTCGGATTATATAGATTCCCGATATTGATGCCGTAGAGCATGTCTTCAAAATCGGATTTTTTGATCTTGGTAATGACCTTAATATCCGGATATAGTTTCGTGAGATACATGGAAATAAGGACATTCTTTTCATCAGAACCGGTCGTCATCGCCACGGCAGAAGAACTGAACACTTCACATTCCTCCAGAACCGTCAGATCCGTACCATCCCCGCACATGACTTCCACACCAGGAAGCTGATCATCCAATTCTCTGCAAATAGCAGGATCAGGATCGATCAGTTTGACACGGATCCCATTGCTGCTGGCCATCATAGCCAGATAATATCCCAGTTTTCCGCCTCCGATGATCGTCAGATCCTTGATCCGTCCGGTCTCATAATCCATCTTTTTGAAAAAGTGAACGGCATCAGCTCTGCTTGCCACAAAGGATATGATATCATTTTCCTTGATCTCTACATTGCCGTTAGGAATAAAGATCTTATCATCCCTCTTGATAGCGCAGATCAGGATCCTGCGGTTAATGAACTTTGAAAGATTGCGGACGAGCATGCCGGCAATGGGGTTCTGGTCTTTTACCGTAAACGTTATGACCTCATTGCTGCCCTTCGCAAAGGTCTCCACCTGTCCGGCACCTTTGAACATCAGGCTTCCAAGGATTTCTTTTGCCGCATCCCGTTCGGGATTGACAACAAAGGACAGACCCATATCTTCTTTGATCAGGGAAATAGTTTGGGAATAGTTCGGTTCCCGGATGCGTGCGATCGTCTTTTCTACACCAATCTTTTTGGCAACGATACAGATCAGCAGGTTAATCGTATCCGAATCCGTAACAGCGATCAGAAGATCACTCTTATCTACACCGGCTTCCAGAAGAACCTGGGCAGATGCAGCATCTCCCTGTACAGGGAGAACATCCAGCGAATTGCCGATGTAATCAATATTTCTCTCACTGCTGTCAACGATGATAATATCATGATGTTCCTTGACCAGCTGCCGGGCAATCGCCCTGCCCACACGGCCGCAGCCTGCAATTGTTATCTTCATGTCATCCTCCCGTTCAAGCATTATAGAAAACTTTTATGCGGATTGGGTTATTCTACCACATTAAAGGAGGTAACTCAATTGGTACTTTCTGTTGTATTCATTCAGGAAATCGTTTAAAATAATAATTCATCACATTGAATTGAAGGAGATTTCCCATGATAAAAGTCGTAAAATTCGGCGGCAGCTCTCTTGCCGATGCCGAACAGTTCCAAAAAGTCAGATCCATTATTACTGCAGACGAAAGCAGGGTTTATGTTGTGCCATCTGCTCCTGGCAGGAGATATCCCGATGATGTCAAAGTAACCGACATGCTGATCCGCATGTACGAGACCGCTGCGAAAGGAGAGGATTTCTCTGCTGAACTGGCACAGATCCGGGCACGTTTCCAGGAGATCATCGACGGTCTTGAACTGAAGGATTTCAGCCTTGAGGATGAGTTCCTTGAGATTGAAAAGCAGTTAAAAGAAGACCCCCAGAAAGATTACACCGCATCCAGGGGCGAATACCTGAACGGAAAGATTCTGGCGCACTATCTGGGCTATGCCTTCATCGATGCCAAAGAGGTGGTCTTTTTCAATGAAGAAGGAAACCTGAATACCTATAAAACAGAAAAAGTTATGTCTCGTGTGCTGCAGGAATATATGCCTGCGGTCATTCCCGGTTTTTACGGCTTGGGCAAAGACGGCAATATCAGGACCTTTTCCAGGGGCGGATCCGATGTGACCGGTTCGGTTGTTGCCCGCGGCTGCCGTGCCGATGTCTATGAAAACTGGACGGATGTATCCGGATGCATGACCGCAGATCCGCGTATTATCCAGGATCCCGAGGTCATCCGGTTTGTTACTTACCGGGAACTGCGTGAGCTTTCCTATATGGGAGCCACCGTACTTCATGAAGATGCGATCTTCCCCGTAAGGAGCTGTGGAATCCCCATCAATATCAAAAACACCAATTCTCCGGAAGACGAAGGAACCTGGATTGTTGAGAGTACCTGCCAGAAACCGGCCCATATCATCACAGGCATTGCCGGAAAGAAGGGCTTCTGCTCTGTTCTGGTAACCAAATCCATGATGAATGCTGAAGTCGGATTCGGGCGCAAGGTTCTGCAGGCATTTGAAGATAACGGGATTTCCTTTGAACATATGCCTTCCGGAATCGATACCATGACCATCGTGGTGCATGAAGACGAATTTTTGGATAAAGAACAGAAAGTTGTATCCGCGATCCATCGTATGACATCTCCGGATTCTATTGAAATCGAATCCAATCTTGCGCTGATCGCTGTCGTGGGACGGGGAATGCGTTCCGCAAGCGGTACTGCGGCAAGGCTGTTTACAGCTTTGGCCAATGCTCATATCAATGTCCGCATGATCGATCAGGGCTCTTCCGAGCTCAATATCATCGTCGGCGTGGAAAACAAGGATTTTGAAAATGCTATCTCTGCAATCTATAAAACATTTGTAGATTCCGAGCCGGCAAAATAGACGAATATTATGAAGAAGATCAATCTTGGGTTACTGCTTCGTAAAGCGCTGATACTGTCTGTAGGCCTTTTTATCCTGGCCTTAGGGATTGCCCTGTCCTCCAGGACAGGGCTTGGTGTATCTCCCTCCCAATCTCCTCCATATCTGTTCAGCCTGATCTTTCCCTGGTCCATGGGAACATTTACCATGATCCTGAACCTGTTGTTTTTTGCCGGGCAGATCCTTATTCTGCGGAAAGATTTTAAGCCGATCATGTGTCTTCAGCTGGTGGTCGTTTTTCTGTTCTCCTATTTTACAGACCTGACCATTTCTCTGGTCTCGCCCCTGCAGGTCAATTCTTATTGGGGCAGGATCCTGCTCTGTCTGGCTTCCTGCATCATTATGGCACTGGGCGTCTTCCTGGAAGTCAAGGCCGGTCTGATCGTTATGGCAACAGAAGGATTTATTTCCGCACTCTCCAAAGTAATTAAAAAGGATTTTGGCATCACCAAGATCTTTCTGGACTGGAGCTGCATTATCTTCAGTACCATTCTTTCCCTGCTCGTTTTTCACCGGCTGAACGGTATCCGGGAAGGCACCGTGATCGCCGCATTTCTGGTAGGATTCTGTGTGCGTTTCTACAACCAGAAGATCCGGTTTCTGGACCGTTTCCTGGAAATTCCGACAGAGCTTATGCCGAAAGATGTATATGCTTCCCTTAGCAATCCTCTTGTCATCACGATTGAGCGGGAACTGGGAAGCGGCGGTCATCAGATCGGAGAAGCATTGGCAAAACGTCTGGGGATCAAATTCTACGACTATAAGCTGATCACGGAAACCGCCCGGGCTGCCGGGCTACCTGCCGAAGATATTGAAAAATCCGAAGAACGTCTTGGAATCGGAATCCTGGCTAATCTTTCCCAGGGCAATTATGCCATGACGCAGGAAGACTCCAAAGAAGACGCAATCTTCAAAGCACAGACACAGGTCATCCGTGAGATTGCTGCCAGAGAATCCTGCGTGATCGTAGGCCGTCTCGGAAGTTATATCCTGCAGGGCCGGCCGAACACCCTGAATCTTTTCCTCTCTGCCGATCTGGATTTCAGAGCGAAAGAGATGTCAAAGCAGCTCGATATGGATTATGACAAAGCCCGGAAGCTTGTAAAACGGGAAGACCATATGCGTGCAAAATACTGCGAACATTTCACCGGCATGCCCTGGGGTCTCGCCTGCCATTACGGGCTTGCAGTACATACCTCTGACTACGGAATTGATAATTCCGTGGAACTCATCATGGACGCCCTGGAACACGCTACCTGCAAAGTGGAGGGATGATCTTCCTCTATTCGAGATCTCTGACGAGTTCTTTATTTTGCTATTTACCTGATCTGAGAACAGTTGGTGTTCTCAGATCAGGTTTTTTCCATATTTAAGAATATAAAATGTTCTTTATTAGCCGTTTTTCAAATTTAAAGAACAGGCAATGTATTCTCTATTTTTAGATTTGTTTAATTAAAGAATATAAAATATTCTTATCTAGGCATTTTCCGGTGATTATTCCGGAGTGGCGGAGCCACCCATTCCGATAAAACTGAGCCACCGGTTCCGTTATTGAGAGCCAGCGTTCCAGCCGGGAGAGCCACCTGCCAGAGGCAGGCAGCTCGTAGGCCATATGTACATTGATAACTA
>JAFWOB010000088.1 GCA_017510065.1 Parasporobacterium sp. | reverse complement strand
AACGTGTGCTCCTTATCTTTGTTTCTCACCTTGTCCGGGATGGATGCCACAAGCTCCTTCATCTTCTTCAGGGCTTTCAGGACGCTGGGCCGGTCTTTCTTTTTCATGACTGCGGCAGAGTATTCCTTAAAGGCCGCCGTCAGTGCATCCGCATCTCTCGCTTTAAAAAACACGATATACCTTGGTGGCTGCTGGGACGCATCCTTCCGGATGGCGTAATCCACGCCGTACTTCTGGGCGACCTTCTCGAACCCTCGAAGATCTGTCTTGGCGATATCCATGTTGGAAACGCCCTGATTCTGCCCGATCAGTTCCTTGACCGTCTGCTTTCCGTGAGGGATCACGTTTTCCTTGGCCTTTGCCGCTTTCTCCGCCGCTTTTTTCTCCTTGACCAGTCCCCGGTGCCGGAGGTATTTCATGCAGGCGGCCAGTACACTCCGGGCAGTCAGCTTTGTTGTTGTGACCGCAAGATTTACAGTCCTGTTTTCCACTTCTTCCTGCAAAGCCTATCCCTCCTTTCACATCTCGTGGCCGGCCGGAAACCGGATCACTTTATGGTCTCCCTTCCGGGACCTTCCCGGCTCATCCGTTTCGCCATGGTCCGCTTCACCTGATCCTCCGGAATGGGAAGCACCATAATGCTTTTCCCCATCTTCACAAAGGTCTCCGGCTGGTGAAATTTTTCCTCAAACTGCTTCATCTGCTCATCGGTCAGGGATCCGAAGCTTTCCTCCGTCAGACCCACCACCAGAAAGTCACCGGCGATGATATCTTGCAGTTCCCCGTCCTCCCCGTAAAGAGCTCGGTTTAAGACAGCGCCATTCAGCTTTCCTTCCTCGTTGCAGATGATACCGACCGGTTCATCATACGGGTACACGCACTGGATATATCCGCCGACTGCTTCCTGCAGGTCTTCCAGTTCCGTCCCGATCTGAACGGGTTTCGGATACTCTCCCGGTTTAACCAGCAGCACATCCATCAGCTCCGGCGGGCTGATATCCCTTTCTTCACCGACCTGGAAAGAGACATCCGCATAGTCCTCGGCAGAATCCATGTCATACATGGAGTTGTTCCAGTTTTCGGAAGCGAGCGCCTCCGCTTCCTCCCTGGATTCTGCCTGCACCTGCACAGTCTTTTCCAGAACCTCGGTGATTTTGATGTCATATTCCTTCATAGGCACCTCCGTCAGTTCAGGGACAGCACCGGCATCTCATCCCCGTTTTCCGTCACCAGAAGCGTCCTTCTCTCCAGCATTTCCTGGATTTCATAGATTTCCGCCGCATTCAGAGTGATCACTTCCCCTTCATCATCCACTTTGTAGATGAGGGCAGGGCCGTCCAGATACTTCTGGTCGCCCACCTTAAACAGGAGCTGCCGGTCATAACTGATCACGAAATCCGTTTCCGGTGCCAGTTCGATCACATCATCCTCACCGAAGCAGGGAAGGTATTCTTCCGCATCATCCATGGAGATAACCTTCATCTGCTCCCCGGGTGTTACGGCAATCATATAGGGGCTCTGGCCGTCCTCATCGTATTTAACCGCACCGATCATTTCATTCCAGATTTTCAGGAACTCCATGACAGCCCTGGCCTGTTCCATTTCTCTCTGAGTCATTTTCCTGGGCTCCTCATTTTTGCCGCAGCAATCGCATCTGTGACCATAACCGTTTCTGTAACACATATCGCATTTCCTCCTTATCGTGACTGTTCTCTGTTTCTCTTTTTCTGCCACTGATCCAGCAGCTTCATGATCACGTCCTGCATCTGCTGCGGTGTATAGGACTTTGGAAAATACTTCCGCAGCACATCATGGGGAATCGTGATCGTGGTCATATCGTCCTTTTTGACTTCGTTCATCACATCGCACATGGCATCCAGCTTGCATTCACCCTCCTGACTCAGCTTCTTCAGCCGCTGCGCCTGGGAAAGGGAAGGTGCTGCCTGCGCATAATCCATAGCCTCCAGAAAATCTCTCTGTTCCTCCGGTGTCAGGTAGGAGAGTTCTACCGCCGGATTGAAGGCGATTTTCTTCTCATCCACCATGTCACGGATTTCTGGGATTAACTCTGTGAGGCGAAGATATCTATGAACCTGTCGTTCGCTTTCATTCGCATCTTGGCTAACTTTAGTAATACTCCATGACTTCTCGCCAACTTGGCGAGAAGTTGGATCCGCTCTTTCTCCCTGATGCCTTAATGCATCCATTTTCATCTTGTAAGCAAACGCCCGCTCACTCGGCAGAATGTGCTCTCTTTGAAGATTCGAATCCACCATGTAGATAATGGCTTCATCGTCATCCATCTCCCGGACGATGACCGGCAGTTTATCCAGTCCGGCCAGTTCCGATGCCCGGAGTCTGCGGTGACCGGAAATGATCTCATAGCCGCCGTCCGGATCTGGCCTTGCAATCGCCGGAGTCAGGACCCCGTACTGTTTCACGCTCTCAACGGTTTTCTGCATCTCCTCGTCATCGACCACCCGGAATGGATGGCCTTCAAAGGGATGCAGCTCTGAAAGCGGAATCATCTGCACATGCTCCTGCTGGCTTTCCGTCCGGCTTTCTTCGGTGGTAAAAATCTCATCGTAACTGCTCAAGGTTACGTTTACGCCTTTTCTCGGCATTCTTCACCACCTCCCCCGTCAGCTCCCGGTAAGCATCAGCCACTTTTCCTCCAGGATCGTGCTTAAAAATACTGGTTCCTTCCTTACTGATCTCGGAAGCCCGGACAGAGCGTGGGATCTCTGTATCGTAGACCTTGATTTTTCCGCCGTAGGCACTCCGGATCAACTCGCTGATTTCTTTTGCATCATTTGTTCTTGCATCTACCATGGTCAGCAGGATTCCCTCGATCTTCAGTTTGGGATTGATCTGCCGCCGGACCTTATTCACTGTCTGTAGTAGCTGCTCCAATCCCTTTGCCGGCAAATAGGAAGCCTGGACCGGAATCAGCAGGGTGTCCGCCGCAGCCATGGCGTTAATGGTCAGCATTCCCAGACTTGGGGAACAATCCAGTAGAATGAAATCATAATCACGCTTTACACTCTCCAGATATTCCTTCAGCACCGTCTCCCGGCTGATCGTATTAACCAGAGAGACCTCCATACCGGATAATTCAATGCTTGAAGGCATCAGATCCATGCCTTCTTCATGATGGAGAATCCCTTCTCCGGACTGTATTTCCTTTTCATCCACTACTTTTTTCATCATGTCCGCGATCGTCACCGGCAGTTCCTCCGGTTTGGGATACCCCAGACTGATGCTGAGTGAGGCCTGCGGGTCAAAGTCCACCAGGAGTACCTTTTTGCCTTCCATCACCAGGCCTGCGCCAAGATTCTCGCAAGTGGTGGTCTTGCCCGTACCCCCTTTCTGATTGACGCCGGCGATCACGGTTGCTTTTGCACTCATTAAACGGTTTCACCTCCCTTCCCGGAAAACAGGACATCTTTCACCAACTCCTGCTTCGTCCTGCTGACAGCCCGCCTGCGGTCGTCTCCGCCGACCTGCACCGGTGTACACATTTCCAGTACCCGGCTGTAGATCCTGGCATCGGCCACATTCTCAGGATTGCGGATCTCACCGATGGTCAGGTTTGTTGTAATGATCAGGGGAAGATTGGCTTTGTAACGCTCGTCGATTACGGCATACACCTGCTCTTTCGCATACTCCGTACTCCGCTCAATCCCCAGGTCATCAATAATCAGCAGGGAATAATGATTGAAGGAAGCAATGTATTGATATCGCTCCTCCGAATACATGGCTCCCATCTGGTTCAGGATCTTGGAGAAATTAGTCATCAGCACCGGGATGGCCTGTTCCAGCAGCGCATTGGCAATGCAGGCCGCCACAAAGGACTTTCCTGTGCCGACATCTCCCCAAAGCAAAAGGCCAAGGTTTTCGGCCCTGACCTTCCTCCAGTTCTCCACATAGTTTTTTGCCCAACGGATCGTATCTGTCTCCTCCGCCACCTCAAACCGCCAGTCCAGCAGGTGGCGTTCCTGAATGCCGGTGGATTTCAGACGGTGAATGGTATTCATCCGTTCCCTGGCTTCATCCTCCTCTTTCTGCCGACGCATTTCTTCCTGCCTGCATTTGCAGGTACAGGGAAGTGTCCGCATCTTGCCGAGGAATTCCTTCCTGCACTGCACCGGCGTATGGCATTTTCCGCAGCAGAGAAGGCCATCTTCTCCCAGATATTCCCCTTCCTTCGGCACGGACTCTGTTTCCATCCTGCTCAGGAACCCTTCCAGCAGCTCTTTCATAAGCTCTCTCCGGCAGAAAACTGGTAATTTCCGTGATCATAGGCTTTCTTTTCCTGCGTCTTCTGGCTGTCACGCCTTGCCCAGCTGCGAATTGTGGCTAGGTGACTCTTGTAGATCCTGCCGGTCGAAGCCATGTACTCCGACAGACGTTCAATGCGGCTCTGATAATCGTTTGGAAATTCGTTTTTCAATTTATCCATCTCCTCATCTGAGAGAAGCACGTTCTGATACTGGCCATAGCGATGCCGGGCAGGACGCTTACTCTCTCTTTTATTGTTTGTTTCAGTATTTGTTCTTTCTTTACTTGTTCTTTCTTTACTTGTTCTATCTTTATTTATTTCTCTTGGGTTTTCCGTATCCGAAATGACCGTATCTGGATTTTCCGTATACGGTAACCCTGTACTCGAAAAATCTGCATCCGGCTGCGACCCGTCCGGCATCTCATAAATCACATATTCGATCTCACCCATGCGCCCGTTTTCCTGCCGCTTCTGGCTGCGGGTCAGGTATCCGTATTCCTCCAGTTCCCTGAGGGTTGTGTTTACACTGTCCACGCCTTCCTTGCAGATCGCGGCAACGCCGCGGATGCTGTAATGCCATTCATCCGGCAGGCTCAGAAACAGAGATAGCAGCCCTTTGGCCTTGAGGCTCAGGTTCTGATCCCGCAGATGGTAGTTGCACATGGTGGTGTAATTGGAATTCTTCTCAACGCGGAACACAGCCACTGCCGCCACCGCCTTTCTTCCTGCGGGAGACCGGAATGGAAACCATATAGGGGCATTCATCAAAAACACAGTCGCCTCTGGAAGAATACGGGGTGTGATACCGGCAGTTCCTGCATTCCGGATACCTGCCGTCACAGCCGTCGTCATAATGGTTATATCCCGGTGTTTCCCGCATCAGTGCTTCTATGGCGCACATGCTCCCATCTGTAAAGCTCATCCCGATCCCTCCACTCCGGCTAAATGAAGAGTTTTATTTTCGTTCCTCATGTGATCCGTCCTCTCCGATGCATAAGAAAAGGGAGCGATATCCGCTTCCTGTAATAAGCTTCAAACGCTCCCTTGTTCCGGTATGCTCCTGTGAAATTATAAGGCTGCCTCCGGTGCCATTCTTCCCGGTGCTTTTGCTTTCGGTGCATGATCCATCGCCTCTTTCTTCTTTTCTCCGAGCTGCTCAAGAACTGAGGGTTTCTTTTCTGCCCCGGCCCTTGCAGCCGCTTTCTTCTCCATTTCCTGTGCCAGCTTTCGGGATGCAGTTTTATCTGCCAGTTCGAATACGCGGTCAGCCTTGTCGTAATGATAGACATTATCGGACAGGCGCTCTTCAGGGGCTACCTGAGTCTCGTTGATCGTTTGCACCATAGCCGCCAGCTCGTGGAAGTCCTGCCTCCCGTCGTCCGGAATCAGAAGAACCTCGTGAATGGAAGAGGGAAGGACGAAGAAATCTCCGCCTATCTTTTCAGCCGCCTGTTCCATAAATCCGGGGTACTGAATGACAGATGCACCCATGAAAGAGCCCTCAACCGTAGCCACCAGCATAGTCGGCTCTCCAGACATTACGTCTTCCGGCTCCATTCCCATCATTTCAGCCATCACCTCCTGCATAGAACGGAGCGAGGCCGGATGGGTGATCGGTGCATTCTCCAGAGCATCCTGATGAAGCTGCTCTGCTGTGATACCAAAGGCATTCAGCTGCTGATTGGTAATTACGGAAGTCATCTTTCCGCCTGCGCTGTCTCCCATGTCCAGGCGATAGATCAGGGCCATATCCTCAACCTTCTGATGAGGAATGTTTTCCAGCCGGTCCCCATTTCCTTTCTGTGGGATGATCTCCATCATCAGTTTCGGTTTCATGGCCTCATAATCCATCAGCTCCCCGATATTAAACTGAGGCGTGCGGTCTACAACCTTCATAAGCTGGGCTTCCACCTCCTCCAGGATATCCTCATAGGGACGACCTGCTTCGTAGGCCTGAAAAGCGCCGGTCATGTTGAGATTGGCTTCAACCGGAGAGTCCCCGCTGCGGAAAGAAAGTCCGCGATAGGATTCTCCCTGGAGCTTCTCTACATCCCTAATCCCGATCCTCACGTCGGCATACTCCGGCGGAAGATCCGTAGTGAAACGGGCCTTCAGGTCTTCTTTCATCTGTTCCAGAAACTGCTCATAATTCATCTGACGTCCTCCTTTGCGTGAAATGATAAAAGGCCGGTCAGAATACCTCCGAAGAGGCTCTAACCGGCCTATGTAAATGGACTGTCGATGATTAAGAATTACTGCGAATCATTCCTTTGGACATGGAACGACCGCTTTTTTAATTAGCAGGAATATTGGCAGGGAAAACCGGCAAATTAGCAGAAAGCCCGTTTTGATTAGCAAAAATCGCATTTTTTTGCTAAAAATTAGCTGGCTAACGGAAGAGGATGGTCAGAAGTTCTATACCTTTCCGATTAGCAAAAATGAGGGTTGCAAAGCGGGATATGTAAGAAGTTCTATAGAAATGCTGGAGATAAAAAACCGGAAACCCTTTATTTATGCGGGTTTCCGGAGTGTTTCCTGGCGTCCGCGAGGTGACTCGAACACCCGACCTACCGCTTAGGAGGCGGTCGCTCTATCCAACTGAGCTACGCAGACTTGTATGAAATTGGTGGATTTTTAGGTCTCCCGACCGTTTGCCTGTTTTTCAGCTGATGAGCGTTT
>JAFWOB010000087.1 GCA_017510065.1 Parasporobacterium sp. | reverse complement strand
CTGCGTTCTCCTGATCCGTGTGCCAACCCCTACCTGGCTTACGCGCTTCTGATCTACGCAGGAATTGACGGGATCCGGAATAAACTGGCACTCCCCGATCCCGCCGATCTCAACCTGTTCACCGCCGGTCCCGAGGTCCTGAAGCAATTCGACACCCTTCCTTCTGACCTGGCGGAAGCAAAAGAGCTTGCAAAACAAAGCCCGTTCATTAAGGAACACATTTCCCAGGCAATCCTGGATATTTATACACGATAATCCGCAGCAGAATAAAAAAGAAAGGAGGAAAAGATCCGATGAGCTTAAAACAAAATGTCTACAGTGTTCTTATTCTGTCTTCCTCGGATACATTCTTTTCCTCCCTGAAAGACCTGCTGCCGGAATCACGGTTCTTTCCTGTCCAGCGAGCCAGGGACTGCAGCAGCGCCGGCCGCATCCTCTCGGAGCAGGACTATGATCTGATCCTGATCAACTCCCCTCTTCCGGACGGCAGCGGCCAGACATTTGCCATTGATCTTTGTTCCGACCACAGCAGCGTGGTCCTGATGATGATCCGCTCCGAACTCTATGAACAGCTGAAAGACCAGGTGATCGATCACGGAGTCTTTACGCTCCCCAAACCGGTTTCCAAAAACACCTTCCTTACCGCTCTTGACTGGATGACTGCCGCCAGGGAACGCTTTCGGAACAATGAAGTCAAAACACTGTCCGTCCAGGAAAAAATGGAAGAGATCCGTCTGGTGAACCGCGCTAAATGGATCCTGATCCGCGAACTGAAAATGGACGAACCCCAGGCCCACCGCTATATCGAAAAACAGGCTATGGACCGCTGCGTCTCCAAAAGGGAGATTGCGCAGAGCCTGATCAGCACTTACGGCGGCCGTTCCTGATAGCGTCTGTATGAATCCCGTAATGCTGTGATTACGAACTGCCGGTGATCCGCCAGCTTTTATTTATGGCGCTTCAGGTGATCCAACCGGATGGTGTCTCCCCAATCCGCCACATCCCTGGCAAATGCCTGCGCCGCGGAAGGCGCCGCAGACTTTCTCATCGCCGAAACAGAACGGCTCAGTTCCCGGTAATTAAGGAGCGTTCCTTCCCGGTCACATTCATAATTCACCGCCCGCTCCGCGCTGATCCCGAACCTGCCTGCCACAGCGATGGCATCCATGTTGGCGCCCAGGAACAAAAACTCCCATCCGTATTTTGCTTTCTGCCGCTCCACCATCTGCTTTACTTTTTCATATGTGTAATGGCGGCTCGCATTTTCCATTCCATCCGTGGTAATGACAAAGAGTGTTTTTGCCGGACGGTCCTCTTCCCTGGCGTATTTGTGGACATTTCCAATGTGATGGATGGCGCCGCCCACAGCGTCCAGCAGCGCGGTGCAGCCGCGGACATAGTACTGCTGATCCGTCATCGGCTCGATGGTGTTAAGAGCCGCCCTGTCATAGAGCACTTCCTGCTGATCATCGAACAGCACCACGGAGATCAGCGCTTCTCCCTCCTCCTTTTTCTGTTTTTCCACCAGGGAATTGAACCCTCCTACCGTATCTGCTTCCAATCCTCTCATGGAACCGCTTCGGTCCAGGATAAATACCAGTTCTGTCAGATCTTTTCTCATCTCGTTTACCTGCCTTTCTGTATCTGTCCGATACAATGGTGTTTCTTGTTTTCTGTTTCTGACGGCAGGATAGCACAGCGCAGCGCAAAAAAGGTCGCCCGACGGGCGACCCTGGATTGTTATCAGATTCGGGGATGTGTATGTTCCTGGCTCTGTTGCTGCGTATCAAGAATCATCTTTCATTTCACAGCACCATAAAGTACTCAGTATGTAACAAACACAGTGCTATACATGATTTTCAAAATCTGCCTGTATCATTTGCGGAGCTATGCACGATTTTTTGTAATATATTCGAGGGTATGCATGATTTCACTCCTTATTTGGAGGTCAAAATCACGCATAGCTCCACTTTCGCTGCACGGCATTTTTCAAAATCATGCACAGCCTCATTTTTGTTACACATTTTTCTGAAAAATCATGCACAGCCTCGCAAACGATACAACTGCACCAGAGAAACTCCTGTTACGAGATCAGGTAAGGCAGTCCGTGATTCTCCAGCTGGATGTCCAGCTCGAACATGTCATAGATCCCGTTTTCAATAAAGAAAGAAAAGATCATATCCGTCATGTCACAGGGGGACAGCGCATAACCGGCCCGGGCCAGCAGGTCCCTGGTCTCATCGATATTCAGCCGGGCACCGACACACAGGCACATGGCCGTCATCTTGCTGGGATGGGCATTTTTGTTGTTCTTGATCTTGGAGAAGACTTTCTTGTTAACGATAGCTTTCTTGTAAACATCCGCATTGGTCAGTCCCTTGGCGCGGATCAGATACATCAGGTATTCTGAGAAGGTATCTGACAGATGTTTTATCCGCTCCTCCAGTTTGGAATCATATCCGGCGTGAAAATCAGGAACCGGTGCGCTGGCACATACTTCGTCTGGCAGCGGGGCGGAACTGCTTTTGTGCGCAGACGTTCTGTCCTTTTGTCTGGGAGCCTTTGACACAGGCGCAGACGCTTTCGGCATAGATGACGCCGGCGCGCCAAGCGGCCGGTTGAACCCGGAAGACTCAACAGCCTCTTCCCGCACCATCATCGCGCTGTCGAGATAAGATCTCAGATCGGGGGCAAGCCTTTTTCCCAATTCGGCTGCCGCCTTATCATAGACGACCAGAAAGACTTCCATGGAGTGTTGCAGGAGAAATGCGTTGATCTCGTCCACCGCGATCCGCAGGCCCTCCTCCTTCGGGTACCGGTAGCTGCCGGTGGCGATCAGCGGAAAGGCAATGGACCGGCATTTCTCCTGCCGGGCCAGTTCCAGGCTTTTGCGGTAGCAGCCGCGGAGTTTTCTCTCTTCGCCCCGGTCGCCGCCGTGAAATGCGGGGCTGACAGCGTGGATGATATATCGGGCAGGCAGCGCAAAGGCCGGCGTCAGAAAGACGTCTCCTTCCTTCACCTTTCCGATGTGTTCCTTACGGTAAGCAAGAAGCTGCTCGTATCCGGCCGCCGCATAAATGGCGGTGTCGCAGCCCCTTCCCACGATGGGATATTCATTGGCGGTGTTGACGAGCGCGTCGCACTGCATCTTCGTGATATCATTTCGTACGATCTTCAGCGGCATGAAATGTTCCTCTTATGCATCCAACCGGCGGATGGCATCCATACACCATGCAAATCCTTTTGCGCAGCGGATGTCCGGTTCGGTAAAATGATTGCCCTCATTCCATTCCAGGACATGCTCCTTATTCTGCTCTTCCAGTACGGCCTGCTGGGTGCGGATGCAGTTTCCTACTGAGGCCATGACTTTGTTTTTCGTTTTTTCTTCTTTCTTTCCGAGGCTGAGATAGATGCATTCTGCCATGGGCCGGTGCGCTTTTGCATACCCGGTCCATCCGGGGAACCACACCGACGGAGAGGCACACGCTGCAGCCAGAAACCGGTCCGTCTGGTATACGCTCCACAGGGAAAAGAACGCCGCCAGGGAATATCCCCCCAGGATAACCGGCGTTTCATTCCCCATGCTATATCGCTGCAGCAGGGCGGGCAGCATCTCTTCCAGTACGAAACGAAGCGACTCTTGTGCTCCGTTCCCGAAATCCTGTCTGCCGAACACCGCCGGCGCCTCCCAGGGAGACAGATCTTTGTTCCAGTCGTCTACCTGAAAAGCCGCTAGCATAAACGCCTCATTTGCCATAGATGACAGCACCTGTGCCTCATGTTCCAGAAACTCCAGATCATGATCATCCACCGGCTGCAGCAGCAGGACCTTCGCGTCCTCCTGCCGGATCACCGTACAGTGCCTCGGTCCAACGTCAAAAGTTTCTTTATTCATCCCAGTTTTGCAGCAAAGTCTTCCATCACCTCGGAGATCTTGATCTGCTGCGGACAGACCTCTTCACAACTTCTGCAGTGCAGGCATGCGGAGGGCTTCTTTTCATCAGGGAGCGTGCCCATTACCATCGGTGCGATGAATCCACCGCCGGTAAATGCATGCTCATTGTATAAGGAAAGCAGCCTCGGAATATCCAGTTCCTGCGGACAATGGCTGACGCAGTAATGGCATGCCGTACAGGGAACGGTCCCGACGGAAAGCATTTCATCAGCGATCCCGAGAAGCGTCTGCATTTCACTGTCACTGAGTTTTTTGTCCTCAGTAAATGTCTGCAGATTCTTTTCCAACTGCTCCTGGTTGGACATACCGGAAAGGATCATCGTAACAGACGGGATGCTCTGAAGGAAACGGAACGCCCAGGCCGGGATCTCTTCTTCCGGACGAAGTGCTTTCAGTTTTTCTTCGTACTTCGGAGCCAGTTTGGCGAGCTTGCCGCCCCGGAGAGGTTCCATGACCCAGACAGGGATGTTCCATTCATTTAACAACGCCACTTTTTCTTTGGCATCCTGGAAGGTCCAGTCCAGATAATTGATCTGCAGCTGGCAAAACTCCATGTCTTTGCCGTAGGCATCCAGGAAGCGCTTCAGAACCTCCATGCTGCCGTGGCAGGAAAAGCCCAGATGCCGGATCTTTCCGTTTCTCTTCTGCTCTGTCAGATAAGTGTAAATGCCGTATTTTTCATCGTTCAGATAAGCATCGATGTTCATTTCGCAGACATTATGGAACAGATAAAAATCGAAATACTCCACCTGCAGCTTCTCCAGCTGACGTGGGAAGATTTCCTTTACTTTGTCCCAGTTGCGGGGATCATAACCTGGGAATTTGGTCGCCAGATAAAAACTGTCTCTTGGATATTTCGCCAGAGCTTCTCCCATTACCAGCTCCGAATTCTCTCCATGGTAGCCCCAGGCGGTGTCATAATAATTGATGCCGTTTTCCATGGCGGTATCCACCATACGCAGGGTAGCGGCTTTGTCGATCTTACTGTCATTTCCCTCCAGCACCGGAAGGCGCATCGCCCCGAATCCCAGCGCGGAAAGCTTCAGATCCTGAAAATCTCTGTAAATCATGTAGTACTTTCTCCTTTCAAACTCCTATCAGATAAACTGCACAGTAACGCCTGCAGGGTCTTTAGCAAAGAAAAAACTCCTATTCCGGCAATAATATTTATTGTAGCAGAAAACTGCTCCGGTTTCATTATTTTAAAAATACATGTTTTCCGGGACGATGATTGACCCGGACCCTCTCTCGTGGCATACTGAAACTGTCCGGATAGACAGAAAAAGAGGGAGTCCGGACCCATTATAAGGAGGGATAACATGCCTGAGAGACCACACAGCAGAAAAAAGACGATTGCAGAAGGAACCGCAGAAGTAAAGAAAGGCGAACAGATCAAGGATTCTGTCCAGGCAGGGGAAGGACTGGCCTTTTCCAAAGAGAAGGAAGAAAAGGAGGACAAGGAACAATGAAAGGACGTGCGAAACGAGCGGCAGCGATCCTTGTGGCTTTGCTGCTGGCAATGCTTCTTTGCACCCCGGCCTTTGCAGCGGGAAATACCAGCGACAAGGATGTAGATACCAGCGTCTCTTCCTATGCCCGTGAAAAATATACCCAGAAAAAAGGCGGCGGCAGGGACAAAGTGACGATCATGATCTACATGATCGGATCGGACCTGGAAAGCCAGAACGGAATGGCGACCGCAGATCTGAACGAGATGCTGTACGCCGCACCGGACAATGGCAATATCAACATGTTCATCCAGACCGGCGGCTGCAAGAGATGGCGTAATTCCATTATGACAGCCGGCAAGCTGGAACGGTGGAAACTGGACAGCAGCCTTACTTTGCTGGAGCGCATGAAGGGACAGTCCATGACAGACCCTAACACACTGGCGTCTTTCATCCAGTTCTGCGCAAAGGAAGCTCCGGCGGATCGTTACATCCTGATCTTCTGGGATCACGGCGGCGGATCGGTCACCGGGTATGGTTACGATGAAAGATATCCCAATGACACCATGGATATCGGGGAGATCGGAAAGGCGCTGAAAAACGGCGGCGTGAAATTCGACCTCGTCGGGTTTGACGCCTGTCTGATGGGAACTTTGGAAACGGCCATCGCAGTAGAGCCTTATGCGGATTATATGCTGGCCAGCGAGGAATCGGAGCCTGGCACAGGCTGGTATTACACCAGATGGCTGCAGATGCTGGACAACAACACATCCACCAATACCCTGGCCATCGGCAAGCAGATCGTTGACGATTACACCAAGGCTTCCGCATCGATGGGCTACCAGGTGGCAACCACCCTTTCCCTGGTGGATCTTGCGGAGCTGAACGGCACGGTGCTGAAATATCTGGGGACCTTCGGCCAGGAACTGACCCAGCAGCTGAAAGGAAAGGATTATCAGTCGGTGGCGACAGCCCGGAACGGAACCCGGGAATTTGCCAAGAGCAAACGTCTGGACCAGGCAGATCTGGTGGATTTCTGCAACCGCCTCGGGACCAAAGAAGCCAGCTTGCTTGCTGCCGCTATCCAGGATGCCGTGAAATACAACCGGGTCAACAACATTTCCAATGCTTACGGACTCAGTATCTATTTCCCGAATTCCAGCCTCAAATCCATCAATCACATGATGAATCTGTATGAGACCATCGGCATCGATCCCAGCTGGTCGGAGGGCGTCCGCACCTATGCGACGCTGGAGTCCTCCGGACAGATCGTGGCCAACTCCGGCTCTTCCTACGGAAGCTCTTCGGGAAGCCTGATTGATATCCTGCTGGGAGGCAGCAGCGGATCCTCCTATGACAGTTCCCCCTACCAGTCCCAGACCTACGAGTCCTATGATTCCATGGGTGTGGAAGATATCTATGATATCCTCAGCGGCGGATCCTCCTATTCGTCCGGCTATGACACCTATGGCAGCGGCTATGACACAGGTTATGACACCGGCTATGACAGCGGATACGGAGATTCCTACGGCAGTTCCTCCGGTGGCGGTTTCGGTGACATCCTCTCCTCCCTGTTCGGCGGATATACGACCACTTCCGGAGATACTTACGGCGGGGTCGATTATTCTTCCATGATGGGCGGATATGGCGGAAGCTACGAATCCTCTTATGATTACGGCAGCTACGATACTGCCTCTGACAGCCTGCTGGGCCTTGCCGCGCAGATGCTCTTCGGCCGTGCGCCGGTAGGTTCCGAGACGCTCCGGCTGACGGAAAAAGACGGGGAAGATGTGCTGGTCCTCAGTGAAGACAAATGGGAGCAGGTGACAGCTGCAGACCTGAATGTCTTTGTGGACGACGGCACCGGTTTCCTGGATCTGGGCCTTGACAATGTAGCCGAGTACAACGAAGAAGGCGACCTGATCGATGCCTGGGACGGAACCTGGCTGACATTGCAGGGACAGCCCTGCGCGCTCTACCCCATCGACGATGAAGATGAGGATGGCAACGGCCTTTACATCACCCACAAGTTCATCCCCGCTCTGCTGAATGGAGAACGGGTGAACCTGATCATTGAATTCAATGAAGAAACAGGGGAAGACCGTGTGCTCGGAGCACAGAGCTCATCTCCGACCGGCACGCTCGGAAAAGGCTTCAAAGAAATGAACGGCGGCGACATCATCACGCTGGTCTGTGACTTTTATGATTACCAGGGCAATTTCCAGGCGCAGTACACGCTGGGCGATCCCATCATAGTCCCGGAAGACTGCGTTCTGACCATCGCCAATAAAGAACTGACCGGCTCCGAAGATATGCGGATGCTCTACACCTACCGTCTTACGGATCTGTATCAGGCGCACTACTGGCTGCCGATCAAGGAAAAATAACCTGCACTATCGCGGTGAAATAGCCCGGGTGTGATCTAGATTTTCCAAAATGTCCGTGTACGGGAAATTCTTGATTTGACGGATATATGAAATGTCCGTAAATCAAGAGTTTCCGCATATACGGACATTTTTTTATCCGTAAAAATGTAAAATTTCATATGACGGATATTTTTTTGTCCGTAGAATCCAGTTTTTACTCTGGACGGACATTTTGATTGTCCGGTAAAATGAAGTTTCTCTCTGGACGGACATTTTCCGACAGAACACACCATTTTTCCCCTGAACAATAGCTGCTACCAGTGGTTCCCTTATTCAGAGGTCCTGATCCTGGTAAAATACTCCGTTTCATTTTCATGGTGGATGTACGCGCCGTTGTTCAGCTGGACTTTCAGGCTGCCCGCATTGTCCTTGTCACAGGATAGGTATGCTTCCTCGATCCCTTTTTCCCTGGCTTTTTCAAGCACCATGGCCAGCCCTTTTGTGGCATAGCCTTTCTTCCTGTATTTGGATGAAATGCAGAACCCGATGTGGCCCGCCCCTTCCCGCAGAAAATCATTCAGATAGTGCCGCAGGTTAAATACCCCCACGTAGTCCTCGCCGTCCGCCAGCACATAGGTGGTATCCGCGACGAAGTTCTCCGGCACGCATTTTCCTTCGGACCAGTTTCTTTTCTTTTCGATCCATTCCAGGAACTGCTCATAGCTGTAACCATAAACGTTATTCATATAGCCATGGTCATATTCCGGGAAAGTCATGTATAACTCATATGTCTTTCTGTAATCAGAATCCTGTACTCTTATCAGTTCCATTCCGATCATCCCTTCTCTCTGTATTTCAATCTGGTAAAAAGCAGGTACCCTCCGATCCCCGTCAAAGCGCCGATCAGAAGACCTCCAATGACATCCGTGGCATAATGCACCATCAGATACACCCTGGAGCACCCGGACAGGATCGCAATGACCGGAAAGATCCATGCGACAGCCTTGGCCGGTGTTCTGTCCGATGCTGCATGGAACAGCAGCAGTACCGTTGCGACGGCGGAAAAGGTTGTCGTATGCCCGGAGGGAAAGGAATAGGAAGATCTCGTCTGTATCCCTACATTCTGATACCATTCCCGGAACAGGGCATTGTTCTGCAGCGCAGCATATGGCCTTACGCGGCCTACGAGAGGTTTGATGATCCCGTCGGTCAGCAGATAACCTACGGCGATCGCAAACACCAGGGCGAGACCGATCCTTCTGGTCTTCGGCAGCAGACAAAGCACCGCTAACAAGACAGCCCCCACGATCAGACCGACATGGTTATCCAGGGAAAACAGATTCGCTGCCTTCGTCAGAAAATCGCTCTGCATACCGCCAAAGAAAGCGAAACATTTCATATCAAAATCTGCGATCCATTCAGCAAACAATTCCCCGCTCCCTTATCTCAAAACGTCTGAAAAATCCCTCCTCCGGAATTGCCGCTATTGTATCATATTGCGCATGAAAACGCATTATTTCCATGTATGAATAAATGTACACTTCATATGCAGAAAAATGAATAATTCAGGCAGCTCCGTTGACTTTTACTACCTGCCGAGTTATAAAATTAGTATATTGTCTAGTCTGAACACCGATAAGACAATGGCTTGAAATATGCACTTACAGGATCGGTTTAAGACGCACATCAGATCATCTCTTCTCATCTGACCTGCGTTGAGATTCTCAATCAGGATTTTTCAAAAAACAACATCATTTTTTCGTTTTTCAGTAACAGCTGTATTGAATCCTTCATTTTTGGTAACAAGTAGTGTGACTTAAATACAGGGGGGCCGGGCGGCAGCATGCCCTTTGGCAAACCCGGAAAATGGGGTGAATGGTTTGTCTATTAAAGAAGGAAAAGCTGAAATCGGGCTGGGAATTTTCTTCACGATCATGGGGATCGTATTCCTGGCAATCATCATTCCAACTCAGATTAAATATGTAGAAGGAGCGTATCCTCAACCGCGCTTCTTCCCCGATCTGATCTCTGCACTCACGGTTGTTCTTGGAATTTCTCTTTTTATCCAGGGGTATCGCAAGAACAAGGCAAACAAAGAGAATCAGGAAACGTATACCTTTAAATGGCATGAAACGCGCCTGGTTCTCATTACGCTCGGGATCATCATCGCTTACGTTGCTTCCATGTACTTTGTTCCTTATCTGCCGGCTACCGTCGTTGCCACCGGTGTTCTGGTGACGGTGTACGGCCAGAGAAAGATCTGGAAGATCATTCTGACGGCGCTGCTTGTTCCGGGTATTATCTATGTGGGCATGACTTACGGATTGATGATCCGTCTGCCCTGACCTGAAGGGGGGAATGCATTTTGACACCAATTGGAATGCTGTTTCAGGGTTTTTTGTCAGTGCTTCAGCCGATCAATCTGATCTATGTGATCGGCGGTGTTGTGGTCGGTATGGTGCTCGGCGCAATTCCCGGCCTTACCGCTACGATGGCGATCGCACTGGTCATCCCTTTAACGTATTATCTTACGCCCACACAATCCCTGATCATGCTTCTGGCTGCTTATAACGCCGGAACATTTGGAGGATCGATCTCCGCCATTCTGATCGGAACGCCTGGAACGCCTGCTGCCGCAGCAACCGTTGCGGACGGCCACGCCCTGGCGCGAATGGGAAAACCCGGAAAAGCCATCAAAACAGCTCTGTTCAGTTCGGCCTTCGGATGTCTGTTCTCCAGTATCATCCTGATCCTGATCGCACAGCCCATCGCTAAATACGCACTGAAGTTCGGTCCTGCAGAGTATTCCGTTCTGATGCTCTTTTCTCTGTCCATCATCGCCTCAGCTGCCGGCAAATCCATGGCCAAAGGCCTGATCGGAGGATGCATCGGTCTGATCTTTGGCTGTGTGGGAATGGATCCGTCCTATACGATCCCCCGTCTGACCTTCGGGGTCCTGAAGCTGAGCAGCGGCATCGATCTTGTGGTCATGCTGATCGGCGCTCTAGCACTGGGCGAGATCTTAAGCCAGGTGGAATCTGTGGCGAGCGGCAACACATCCGCCCAGCTTCCGCCCATGAAGACCAAGGATGACAAGAGCTTTACCAGGACCGACCTGAAATCCACGATCCTCCACTGGTTCCGTTCCTCGGCGATCGGATGCGCCATAGGGGCCCTGCCCGGACTGGGGCCGGCGCTTGCCTGCTACATCGGCTATGACGTCGGTAAACGCCGCAGCAAGCACCCGGAGAAATTCGGCAAAGGCTCCGTGGAAGGTGTCGCCTGCGCAGAGGCCGCAAACAACGCTGTCTGCGGCGCCAACATGATTCCTCTTTTGTCCCTCGGCGTACCCGGAGATACCGGTGCCGCACTTCTGATCGGTGCCTTTATGGTGCAGGGACTTACGCCGGGACCGCTGGTATTCCGTGAGTCACCGGAAACGGTCTACAACGTATATGCGGGACTGATCATCTGCAACCTGGCGCTGATCCTGGTCACATTGCTTACCTGGAGGATCTTTACCAAGATCTGTTCCCTGGAAACCACGATCATTTATCCCTGCGTGCTGATGTTCTGTGTTGTTGGCGTTTTCGCATTAAACAGCAGCCTTACCGACGTGTGGATCATGCTGTTCTTCGGAGTTCTCGGGTATCTCCTGAAAAAATTTAAATTCCCGATTGCGCCGCTCCTGATAGGATTTATCCTATCGCCGCTGTTTGAAAAGAATTTCCGGCGGGCGCTGATCCTCAGCAACGGAAACTGGGGCGTGTTCTTCAGCTCTCCGCTCTGCTGGATCTTCTGGGCTATCACAGCGCTGTCTGTATTCTATATCCTTCGCAGCAAACGCAAAGACAAGAACCTGACTGACGGAATGTAAGCCTGTCCGGTGCGGATACTTTTATTACGCTTCTAAAATATTTTTATATAAAAGGAGGGTTATTTCATGAAAAAGACCAGTAAAATCATTGCCCTGCTCCTTGGCGTCATGATGCTGATGACCATCGTCTTCGCTCCTGTCGCAGGTGCAGCGGAAGCTGACTACCCGAAGGGTGCCATCACCATGATCGTCAACTACTCCGCCGGCGGCGGCACAGATCTGGCGGCACGTGCTCTGGGCGATGCTGCAGCCAACATCCTGGGCACCGCGATCACAGTCAGCAATGTAACCGGCGGTTCCGGAACAGTCGGTGTTACCGAACTTGCCAACAGCAAAGGAGACGGCTATACCATCGGCGTTGCCACACTTTCTCCGCTGGCCCTTGTTCCATGGCAGCTGGAGGTTACCTATACGCCCGACAGCTTCAAATACATCTGCGCTTTCGGACAGTATGGCTACGGCATTGTGGTAGCAGCAGATTCTCCGTATCAGACACTGGATGACATTATTGCCGACGCTCAGAAGCAGACCCTGAACTTCGGCGCTACCGGTTATCCGCAGCCCTTCACCATGGCTGACCTTGGCGGATTTACTGATGCCAGCTTCAACTATGTAAACTATGCAAGCACCACAGACCTGATCACGGATGTTCTCGGCGGATTCGTACCTTTCGCTATGTGCGACATGGCTTCCTTCGCAGCTTATGTTGAGAGCGGCGAGATGCGTCTTCTTGCTTCCGGTACGGATAAACACTGGGATGTTGCTCCGGATGTTCCGACACTTCAGGAGATGGGCTATGACACCACCTGTAATTCCTACATGGGCCTGTGCGTTCCGGCAGAGACCCCGGACGAGATCGTAGAGATCCTGCGCGACGCATTTGCCAAGGCTTCCGAGGATGAAACATACAAAGAGATCCTTGAGAACTGCAACCTGACCTGGGCATACATGACCGGCGAAGAATATGAAGCAATGGTCCGTGAAATGTACGATGAGTTTGGATCACGTCTTTCAGAAGCAGCAGAATAAGGCAGTTGATCTCAGACAGAATGAGGGGCAGCGAAACGCTGCCCCTTTTTTATATGCTTATTGAGCCTCTGCTCTGTTCTCATTTTGCCATTTTGCTGATTTAAGAACGCAGGGTGTTCTCTATTTCAAACATTTTAAAATAAAAGAATACAAAGTGTTCTTTTTTTGGCAATTCTGATATTTGAGAACAGCCCATATATTCTTGAATTGCAGATAATGCCCATTTGAGAATATTTTATATTCTTTTTTGAATTGAATCTAAAAATAGAGAACACAAGGCCTGTTCTTTAAATATGAAAAACGGCTTATAAAGAACACTTTGTATTCTCTAATCTGGGAAAACTCCAATTGGAGAACACCTGGTGTTCTCATTTTCAGAAAACGGCCAATTCAAGAACACCAAAAGCCTCCAAACATCACGGCAGAATATTTCCCGCCGCCAGATAGATCGCGTACCACTCCTCCCGGGAAAGGACGATTTCGCTGGCCTTGATCATCCTGACCAGCCGCTCCTCTTTTGAAGTTCCCGCAAGGACCTGCATGCCGGCCGGATGCCGCAGCAGCCAGGCCAGAGAGATGCCCGCCTTGTCAGTGTCATATTTTTCAGCGAGCTCCGCCAGTTTCGCATTCAGTTCCGGATATTCCGGGCTGTCAATGAAGGACCCGTCATGAAGGCTGATCTGGAACGGAGACCAGGCCTGCAGCGTAATATCATGCAGGCGGCAGTAATCCAGGATTCCGCCGTCATGATCCACGGAGCCCGGCGTTTTCATATTGGCTTCGATGCCGAAGGTGATCATGCCCGCATGCACAATGCTGCACTCCATCTGATTGATCACCAGTTCCTGCTCCACATATTTCTGCAGCAGCGCGATCTGTCCCGGCGTATAGTTGGAGACTCCGAAATGGCGCACCTTGCCGTCATGATAGAGTTTGTCAAATGCTTCCGCCACCTCTTCCGGCTCGATCAGCGCATCCGGCCGGTGGAGCAGCAGAACATCCAGATATTCCGTCTGCAGCCTTTGAAGGATCCCGTCCACGGCCTCAAGGATATGATCCCTGGAAGAATCAAAAAAGCCTCTTCGGATCCCGCATTTGGACTGGATGATCAGATCCTCTCTTTTCAGTGATGCGCCGGATAAAGCCAGCGCTTCCCCGAACACGCTTTCTGATCTTCCCATCCCGTAGATGTCGGCGTGATCAAAATAATTTGCGCCGTTTTCCACAGCCGTATGTATAAAATGATTCATCTTCTGCGCGTCAAAAGGCTGATCGGTAAATCCTGCCTGTCTCATGCATCCTACAACAAGTGCCGGCACTTCCTGCCCTGTTTTCCTGATCTTAATTTTCTTCATGTCTCGTCCTTTCTGTCACGTATCGTAAATCATCCTGCAAGCTGCAATCTGCATTAATTATATTCTATTTCCGGCAAAAAAAATACGCAAAACCATAGTAGTTCCAGGTTTTGCGTATTTTATGAAATGGCTGATCTGCTTACTTGTTATAGCTGTTGTCTGCTACGCTTCCGTCATCGGATGCAAGAGCGTATGCAGCATCTCCGATCACGATACTGCCGTCTTCCGCGCGGCTGAACTGGCTCAGGAAATCCCAGGCTGCCCAACTGTTGCGGGCGTATACTTCGTGAGACTGATTGCCGGACAGAGCCAGTGCGGTATAGTAGTGTCCGTCTTCGCTCTGGAACAGTTCCACTGTCATGGTGCTGTCTTTGAAGGCTTTCTGGTCGGTAACAGCATAAGTGATGTCGCCGTTTACGCCCCATACCGGATTCTCCATTATGGTCATAATTGTCCGTCAGGAAAAGTTTTTCGATTTTACGGTTAATTCTCTTTTCTTTCAGTAGATTCGCGATAAATAACTGCAGACCTTTTTCACAAGTCCTGCTCTACCATTCAGGTCTTTCCCTCTTTCTCTCCGGTCCTGATAAACCGGATCAGTTCTTCAAGATCATCAAATTCATCATAATCACCGATGATCCCTTCCCGATGATAAATGATCCCGGCCTGTTCATTACGCTCCAGGCAATCCAGAAGTTCCTCGATTCCAAACCGACGGGCAAATTCCGCAAAAGCACGGGCCTTTATCTTATCCGCATACAACCCCTTACGACAATCGGCTGGTTCACACTCATAGCAGCCGTTCAGACCCTTTTCGATCCCGCATCTGCGAACTTCACACCAATCTGCGTCTTTGCACCATGACAGCTCCAGAAAGCCATCACGTCTGCAGCCTTTGCACAGACTGTTTTCTGAGCACAGGCAGCAGGCCAGTCCGCACCGCGCAATCCCAAGTTCCCGTTTCATAAGCCCCTCCTTAGATGTTGGTTACTCTATTTTTACAATGATCATTTCCGGGGATCCTTTTCATTTATGCATGGCGGCAAGCCATTCAAATCTGGTCACCGGCTTTCCGTCCAGAAGGACCGGCTGCCCGTCAAAATCATAATTCAGTTCATTATTAAGGCCCAGCGGCCAGCAGCCGTGGTTGACCATCCGGTTCAGCGGCGGTCTGTCGTCGATATAGGTGAAATGCGTATTTCCCGCCCCTGCTGCCATCAGCCTTTTATAGGTCGGCACGCTTGTGATCTCAGGATCAACGACCATGTCCGTCATGGCGTGCAGGAACCAGATCGGCACATCTTTGATCTGCTCGATTTCTGCATCGGAAATCGTATTGTCATAGAGGGCTTCACACATCGGATAGCCTGCTGCAAAATAGTCCGGATGATCGACGATCTGCCTCATGGTCATAAATCCGCCGTTGGAGCATCCGCCGATATAGATCCGCTTCGGATCCACTTCATGGCTTCTGACGAATTCATCGATCAGGGCAAACAGTGCCTCCGCGTACATGCTTTTTCCGGTGGTACCATACTCATGAGAGCCGTCATCCATCCACATGGTGGGACAGGTAGGAACCAATACCCAGGCGCCGCCCATGAACTTCTGCACCGGATCGGAGGACAATGCCGTCACACGGTTTCCGAGATAGGATACTCTGGGATCTTCCCCGCCTTCTCCCGCGCCGTGGAGCCAGATGATACAGGGCCGTTTTCCGTCACCCGTTTCCGGGGTATAGTAACTGTATTGCAGGGGTAGCGGTTCATAGGAAGAGATGGTGCTGGTATAGTGCTCTGCCTCCGGACAGTAGATCTGTCCCGGTTCATCAAATACCATGCCCGACAGGTCTCCGATCATGTCCGTCTGGGTCACCCTGTAAAAACTGTCTACAAAGAAGTTTCCGTCTAATTCTCCCACCAGAGCCCTGGACTGAATATCCTCCATATCCATTTCCAAAGTGATAAAGGCTCCCTCCAGAACTGGATTTCCCTTCTCATCCGACGGATAAGCTGCGATGACCGTCCGGTATCCCTTCGTGAGGACCATAGACGGATCATCCCATTTGGGTCTTACATACAGAAGTTCCCCTTTTTTGTTTTTCCGCTCTACATACACCGAAAACTTATCCGGGGATACGTCCGCGATCTTCACATTCTGCGGCAGATGAAGGATCAGCCTGCGGTTCTGCGCTCCGTCATCATTGACCGTCCATTCAATATCATATTGATACATACCTTTACTCCTTTATTTCTGTTGGTTTCTCGCTTAAGCCCATCTTATCAACTCCGGACCGTCATGACAAGGATATCCCGGCCGGATCCTGCACAACAGCGCTGTACTTTTCCGCTATCATCACGTATAATACCTCTCACCGGCTTTCAGCTCCCTATGTCGCAGCTTTCCTTTTACAGCCGGATCTATTACATTCATTTCGAGGTATCTATGGATCATCATCATAACAGAGGAAACTTTAAAGGCTCACTGGGATTCGTCATGGCCGCAGCCGGCAGCGCTGTAGGTCTGGGCAATATCTGGCGGTTCCCGTATCTGGCAGCCCGGGACGGCGGGGGACTGTTCCTAGTGGTTTATATCATTCTGGCGCTCACCTTCGGGTTTGCCATGCTGACCAGCGAAGTCGCCATCGGCCGCAAGACCCGGCAAAGCCCGCTGACCGCCTACCGCAAGCTGAATAAACACTGGGGCTGGATCGGCATTTTCTCCTGCCTGGTCCCCTTCCTGATCATGCCCTACTACTGCGCCATCGGCGGCTGGGTGATCAAATATTTCGTGGCCTTTATCAGCGGTCACGGATTGGAAGCGGCACAGGACGGGTATTTTACCGGATTCATTACGGGCAATTATGAACCGATCCTGTTTTTGGTGATCTTCCTGGCATTCTGCGCTTTTGTCATTTTCAATGGTGTTTCCGGCGGCATCGAACGCTCTTCCAAGATCCTGATGCCCATTCTGATCCTGCTGGTCATCGGGATCGCCATCTATTCCCTGACGCTCAAGCGGACGGGTGACACCGGTCAGATCGTATCCGGCATGGACGGACTGAAGGTCTATCTGATCCCCAGTTTTGAAGGCGTTGACCTGAAGCAGTTCTTCCACATCGTCGTGGATGCGCTGATGCAGCTGTTCTACAGCCTCAGCATCGCCATGGGTATCATGATCGCCTATGGCTCTTATGTTCCGGACAACACCAATCTGGGACGTTCCATTAATCACATCGAGATCTTCGATACGGTGGTGGCGCTGCTGGCCGGCGTCATGATCATCCCGGCGGTCTATGTGTTTATGGGACCGGAAGGAATGGCAACCGGACCTTCTCTCATGTTTGTATCGCTGCCGAAGGTATTTGCCGCCATGGGCCCGGCCGGCAATGTGGTAGGCACCGTATTCTTTGCCATGGTGCTCTTTGCCGCCCTGACAAGCGGGATCTCGATCATGGAAGCGGTGATCTCCAGCTTCATGGACCGTTTTCATCTGTCCCGCAAAAAAGCGACCATGGCAGAGTCTTTGTGCGCTCTGATCATCGGCGTAGTCGTCTGTCTGGGCTATAATCTGCTGTATTTCGAGCTGGCCCTGCCCAACGGAACCACCGGACAGGTCCTGGACATCCTGGACTACATCAGCAACTATATTATGATGCCTGTCATCGCATTGGCTACCTGTATCCTGATCGGCTGGATCCTGAAGCCGGACAGCGTCATCAGCGAAGTAACCAAAAACGGAGAACCTTTCCGTCGGAAAGGATTGTACCGCATCATGATACGCTACATATCCCCTGTTTTTATCGTGGTGATCCTGCTGATTTCCCTGGGGATCTTATAAACTGCCGGACTGATTGCGATACGACTTTTTTTATCATCGGCAAAGAAATATAATAATATCAAACAGATGGTCTCACAAACAGTCAATTCTGCTCGGTTTTTCAGGAAGGAGAACAGAAGAATATGATCCGTAAGACAGCAGCAAAGCTCATGACCATGATTCTTGCATCTACAGTGATATGCTTACTTGTTGGAGGACAGGCCACGATCGCATCTTCTGTTCCCGATGAAACTGAAACTGTGGCAGAAGTGCCGCAGAACGGCATTCCCCTGGTGATCATCCATATTGACGAAAGTGAAGAAGCCATTGCCGCGGCAAATGAAAATGACCCGAAACACGAGTATGGCACTGTGGAGCAGATGAATGAAAGTGATTTTCACACTGTCAGGTGCATCGGTGATCTTCAGGTCATCGTGCCGGACGGATTTGAAGCAGAATACGGTTCCGCTGGAGTTCCTTCGGATCCTGCAGAGCTGAAATACATCCGCGGCAGAGGGAATATGTCCTGGTGGATGAGCCATAAAAAGTCATACAAAATGGAGTTTCCTGATGCGCTGGACTTCTTTGGCATGGGCGCAAGTACCGACTGGGCATTGATGTCCAACAGCATGGACAGCTCATTTCTGTTAAACAGGATCACATACTGGCTGGGAGATCAGATCGGTCTTCCTTATCAAGTCCAGCAGATCCCTGTGGATGTCGTTATGGTCGGAAGCGTAAGCGGCCGGAAATACCTTGGCAGTTATACTCTGTGCGAGACAGTACGTATCGATAAAGGCCGGGTTAACATCCCGAAACTGAAGAAATCTACAGAAAGCGAAGACCCCGGCGAAACACCGAATATTACAGGAGGCTACCTGCTTTCCTATTACTCGGAAACGCAGGACAGCGATAAACCGGAAAACACGGTCTTTGAAACCGCCTCCGGACTCAAATGGATGAGCAGATCCCCGGAATTTGAAGACGGGGAACTGACGGAGGGACAGCAAAGACAGCGTTCCTATATCCGGAACTTTATGCAGGAACTCGACGACCTGATCGTAGGATCTGAAACGATCGACGAAGAGACACACCTGCAGATCGCGGAGCTGATGGATATGGAGTCTGCCGCCGACTATTGGTGGATCCAGACATTTTCGTATAATCCGGATGCCTTCAGGACTTCCAGTACGTATCTGTACAAGACGCCCGACACAACCTCGGAAAAAGGCAAACTCTGCTGGGGACCGCTGTGGGATTTTGACGGCGGATACTTTTTCGGCAGTGAAACGGAACTTGGTGCCCGTACAGGCATCAATAACACAAAGGATATCTGGTTTGACCAGCTGCGCGCAAAAGATCCTCTCTTCGTGGAACTGCTGAAGGAACGTTGGCAGGATCCGGAAAACGGCATGAATGTCAAACTCATGGAGATCACCAAAGAGGGTGGTCTGCTCGACTGCTACAGGGATGAGATCCGTGCCTCCTGGGAAGCAAATGAGCGGGAATTATTTGCGGATCTTGACCCGGAGTATGCAGCAGATTTTGATGAATTGGTCGAGATGATCCGAAAATGGATCAATGCCCGCCGCAAATGGGTAAATGATAATCTTGACGCTCTTGATCAGGTATTCTTCCGGGTCACATATATGGTTGACGCAGAAGCGTATGCATCCGACATTGTCAGAGGAGATACAAACATCCTGATCAATGATATGCCGGAACCACCGGAAAAGGAAGGCTATGTGTTCGTTGACTGGCTGGAGGAGGAATCCGGAAGATCCATCTTAGGATACTTCATCGAAACAGATACCGTCTTTACAGCTGAATACGTTGACCGGACCATGATAACAGAACCGGAAGAGATCCTGTTCGGACAAAGCGAAGATCAGGTAAGTCTGGATGAGAGATTTTACTGGATCCAATACAGTGTCGTTCCGGAAGACGCCATGACAGGAACGATCAAATGGTCATCTTCGGATCCCGATGTGGCTGTCGCCGACACAGAATTTATAGAACTGACAGGGATAGGCGATGTGACGATCACGGCAACTTTATGGAACGGCGTTTCTGCCTCCCTTACGCTGCACGTTACAGAACCGGAGGCGGCAATGGGGGATGAATAATACGTTGTCCACGGCTGCCGGTATCTTGCCAGGACCTTTTCAAAGCCCTCGGCAGCAGGGCTCGTCTCGTAGTCCTGATACTTTTCCAGGAGATCTGAAAATACCCGCACCTGCATTTCCCATATGGTTTTCATATCATCTTCTGTTGCTTTTTTTAAAATAAGCATACCCTTTTCGTCCGCATTCACCGGTCATTTCTCCGGCAATATCTTCAAATAGTTGTCCAGCCTTGCGTTGATATACCCGGCGAGCAGTCCTTCCATTGCAGAAAGGTCGTGCTTGACAAGGCAGGATCATTTTGAAGACGCATCTTTGTCCTCTATTTTTTTTTACAGGTTGAGGATGATCGACAGGCTTTTGAAAACGGCATTTTCTAAAAAACCATCCGTAAATCGGGCTATTTTTTAGAAAAATTTCGGTTTTCTAAAAAATAGCCTTCTTTTTGCCTGATTTTTTAGAAAACAGTGGGGCACGCCTTTATTTCCCATGACTTTTCTAAAAAAAGCCCTGATGTTTGCCTTGAATTTTAGAAATCATGTTTTTTTCTAATACAAGGCCGAATTAAGCCCCTTGTTTTTAGAAATGTGCGGGTACGGAAAATCAATAGAAAACTATCCCCAGGTTAAAAATTTGTAAAAGGCAGGATCCGCAAGCAGAGAGCCTTGCATACCATGCTCCTTCCGGATTTTCGGTTTTGCTATACCCTTTCAATGATCATATCTGCCGAGCCTTTTTCAAGAGAGTTGTGTTCATCATAGTGGATGTGATCTCCCGGCGCTCCATCCGCAAGCGCCGTAAGCTGCTTTGCCAGCGAGAGCATTCCCTCCCTGTTTGCAGATATCACGATCCCTCCGTTTTCAGCAACAGCCGTGATCTCAAAACCATCGACCCATTCAACTTTCATGATCATCCTCCCCGTAAACCGGAATCCGTTACTCTTTTCGGAGCATATCCAGCGTATGGTGGGAAGCTCCGATCAGATCCTGCCGTTCGCAGATCGTAAAATGATAATCCATCCATTTGGCGAATGTTTCATCATCCATAGCGTCTATGCATTCCCGCTTATAATTCGTTGCACCATCCGTGGCGACCAGTTTGATCCTTTTGACAGGTACCGCTGCATCCAGTTCCGCAATCTCTTCCGTTCTCACCATCTCGAAGAGATCTTTGGGCTCACTGATACAATGCCAGTCAGCGGTCAGCATGTTAAGGTCCATTATTTCGTGCAGATGGTTCATACCGAATATATACTGAATGACAGTCGGTTCATTCATACAATAAGCCACCAGGATATGACCGCCTGGTTTCGTCACGCGCACTGCTTCAGAAAGAGCCCTCAGCTTTTCTTCCTTCGTGTAAAGGTGATACATCGGACCGAGCAGCATGGTCAGATCAAATGAATTGTTCCCGAACGCGGACAGATCGAGCGCATTTCCCTGCATCGCATTGACAGGCTCCGTACCGTCCAATTTGGATCTCAGTATTTCCAGATTATGCTCGATCAGCTCAACCGCAGTTACATGAAGCCCTTGCTTTGCCAGGGTTACACTGTAACGTCCTGTACCGGCTCCGACTTCAAGGATGCTTGGATCTGAAATGCCTTCCAGACATTCTTCTATGTATCTCATTGTGGTCAGGTATTCCACTTGCCCATGGCGGGAAAGGAGGCGCCCTTCTTCATTATATTCTTTGTAGTATTCCTCAAGATAATTCATATG
>JAFWOB010000086.1 GCA_017510065.1 Parasporobacterium sp. | reverse complement strand
CCGGAAGACATATACGGCGCTGATCAGTTCAGATGTCCCAGGTCAGCTGGTGGTCATTGCCAGGCAGCAACTGCTGCAGGCAGCTTAGGTTATCAAGGTTCTATGCCTAAAGGTAATTTACACACAATTTTGGACTTGACTCCTTTAAAGTGTCTGATTTCTAAAAAAAGTGATCAATTAACACCTATATTTTAGAAAAGTTCACATTTTCTAAAAAAGCCCCTAAAATTCAAGCCTTTTTTTAGAAAAACCTGTTCATCAACTGCCTTTTACTGTATTTTTCTAAAACAACCTGCTAAATAACGTCGTTTTTTTAGAAACGAAGTATTTTTCTAATACATGCCCGTTTTTTGCTCCTCTTTTTTAGAAAACCAAAACCGGATATGATTCCGGAATCGGCCAAAGCATCGCTACAGTTTCGTGCGGATGCTCATCCGGCCGTTCAGATCTGCCTCCACTATGATCTCGCCCTGCTGCGCCGTAACATAGACCAATGCACCGACGCTTTCCAGCCGGTCAAGCGTTTCTTTATGCGGATGTCCGTAAACATTTCCTTTGCCGGCGCAGATCACGGCAATCTCCGGCGAAACCCTCTCCAGAAAAGCCAGAGATGAAGAAAACCGTGAACCATGATGGCCTACCTTCAGCAAGTCGCAGTTCAGCCCCCGGCTTAGTTCCGGTTCTGACAGCAGCTTTTGTTCTCCCTCTTCTCCGAGGTCTCCTGTCATCAATGCGGAGAAGGCACCGTAATGTATCTCCAACACTGCGGAAATATCATTGACATCCTCTGCCGTGAAACCTGACGGTGGATGCAGACATTTCATGACCAGATCCCCGTCCGAGATCGTTATGCCCGCATGCAGGGGAAGCACCTCTACTTTTCCGGCATTTGCCAGATCACACAGATGATCATAATGCTCATTTCCCATCACCGTCGGGATCAGGATGCTTCCGATGCTGATGCCGAATTCCGGCAGGTTGCCGACAGACCTTTCCGATCCTGCTTTCATATCCTCTAACAGTTCCAGCACTCCGCTGATATGGTCCGTATCAGGGTGTGTGATAACCGCGGCATCGATCCTGGAAATGCCGAAATACCGGATTGCATCGGCCAGCCGGTATCGGGCTACCTGATCGACGGAAGAGGATCCCCCGTCGATCAGATAAACGCTGCCGGAAGGATTTTCGATCAGGATTGCGTCTCCCTGCCCCACATCGATAAATGCGATCCGTAATCTGCCGGTCCCCTTTCCGGCCAGCAAAACGATCAGCATCAGGATAAACACACCAGCAAAAATGCTCCCTCTCCGGGGCAGAATGCTTCGGCTGCTCCTGCGCAACAGTATCCTTACCCGGATGATGCAGACAAAGACTGCAAGGATACCGTAATAAGCTATCATCTGCCATACTGAGATTTTACCGGTCGGAAGAGTCTGCAGCGGAAGCTGTGCGGCAGCCAGACAGAGCCGGCGGATCAAAAGGACGCCGTAAACCCCGACGGCACAGAAAAAACGTCCCATAACGAGGCTGATCATTCCCAGCAGGGATGATACCATGCCGGCGCCCAACACCACGCTCATCAGCGGAATCACCGCAAGATTCAGCACCACCGCATAAACCGGCAGTTCATAATAAAGAGACGCTGTAATGGGAAGGGTCATCGCCGTAACGGACAGGCTCAATAAAAAAGAAGACAGGAGTTTTTCTTTCCATTTCCGGCTTTTTTTCTCCGGCAAATTATTCTCGTCCTTTCTCCGGTATCCGTCTGCCGGCGGGAGATCAAACAGCGCTGCCAGATCCGGATATAAAAGACCTGCTGCCAGCATGGCCGCAAAAGACAGCTGAAAGGCAGAATGGAAGAGATACAGCGGATTCTCTGCCAGCATCAGGATCGCTGCCAGAGACAAAGAACTGAGGATATCGTATTTTTTCCCGAGACCGATACCTGCAAGCTGAACCAGAAACATGATCGTCGCCCGGACAGCTGATGCAGACGCACTGGTCATGATGCAGAAACCCAGCATGAGAAACAGGCAGATCAAAGCCGCTGCCGGAAAGCGGAGCCTTTTTCGCAGCAGCCTGAAAACTGTCATTCCGATCAGGGAAATATGAAGGCCGGAAACAGCCAGAATATGGATAATCCCACTGCGCTGATACAGGTTCCGGACCTCCTCGGACAAGCCGGAACGATCCCCGGTACAGATGGCGGTAAGGATCCCGGCAGTCACAGGATCCTGAACGACATGGTGGATAGAATCTGTCATGCGCTGCCTGAAATCCTGCAGAAACTGTCTGATGCGGTCCGTATGCCGGTCGGTGATCACCAGTTTTGTTCCTTTCGCCCGCAGAAAAATACCGAGAGAAGCATAATACTGTGCTTCTTCATAATTCCCGAAATTTCTTGCCTGCCGAAAGGCATTCCAGGTTCCTTCTGCCAGGATCCGGTTTCCCACCGTAAGATCAAGATCCTGAAACAGATCTTCCGAAACCGTAAGCAGCATGCTTCCCCGAACAGGACGAAGCATGGAAGTCCCGCAGCTTACATGATGCAGAAAGATCCGCACCTGCTTCTCATCCTGTTCGATCCGGAACACATCTCCCTCTGCCCTGATCCTCTCACGATCCGAAAATCCCGGATCCGGTTCCAGAACAGACGGAAAGAACAGATGCAGAAAAAACACACCTATGGCCAGAACCACAGCTGCAGCAAATATTGGTCTTTTTCTCATGAAGTATTATGTTACTGTTCCAGTTCCTTTTTGGGTGTCAATGGAGTGCTCAGGTCAAAAACCGTATGCAGCGAGACGTCCGGACTTCCGTCGACCAGGAACTGTACGCTGCTGACATAGTCCAGACTGCATAATGAATTGACAATAGAATAGATCAGGATCTCATCCCCGGCAGGCTGTTCCTGTTCGAGGAAGTTGCTCCCGAAATTGACGTAGCAGACATCATCTGAAGTCGCTACGCTCAAAATCTCCACATCCGGTGCCATGGTCCGATAAGTACTTTCTATGGCCGGCCCCTCCTTCAGCTGTTGAAGGATGTACTCTTCCATGGATGTGTTGCTGTTTTTAATGGTAAAATGATATTTCGCAGGGATAAGTCTGGTCCCTGTTTCATCCGTAAAGTAAATCGTCAGATCTGTTTCCTGCTTCAGCATTCCTTCTTCGCTCAGCAGAATGTTCACAAAGTTGCTGGTATTCATGGCCCCGATGGCTTTCCCCGAACGGTCGGTCAGCGGATTGCCGTTGATCGTAAAGATGACCTGGGAAATGGACGGCTGCTGTACCATCGTCAGGACAAGCGCTGCCCGCAGAAGGATCTCCTGCACATTGGACTGTTCCAGATACTGTTCATTAAAATCAAAGGTGATGTATCCGCCATTGATCTTATAGCTGTTAAGTTCCACTTCTTTTGGTTTTGCAGAAAACAGCTGCTCCTGCGTCAGGTCTGTATCGAACATCCGGACCAGGAGATAGTCCGTCAGTTCCTCCGGGCTCATCTGCTCATACTGATCCACCCGGCACTGTTTGTAGATAATATCATCCTGCGCGGAATTGACATAATAGACCAGAAATACCATTTCGTCTTCCGCATTCCCGCAGGACGGCAGAAAAACAGCCGCCATGGCAGCCAGGAGAAGCACCGCGATCATTTTGATATGTGTTCGGAATCCTGTCATTGTTCTTTGTATTCTCCCGTGGAAATATGGGTCAGCGGTATCTGCATATTAAAGATGGTTCCGCGGCCTTCTTCGCTGTAGACTTTAATCTCTCCATTATGCGCAAGCACAATGGACTTGGTAATAGAAAGACCCAGGCCGGATCCTCCGGTAGCCCGGTCTCTTGCCTTATCGACACGGTAGAACCGGTCAAAGATCCTTGGAATGGAATCTGCCGGGATGCCTTTGCCGTTGTCCTTGACCTTAACATAGAAATAGGTCCGGTCCGCATTCAGGGAAACATGTACATAGCCATCCTGCTTGTTGTATTTGATACCGTTTTCCACCAGATTGGAAATAGCCATGGACAGCTTCACTTCATCGACTTCCGCGATGATCGGCCGGAAAGACTCCAGTACCAGTTCGATATTTTTCTGTTCTGCGAGGGGTTTTACAAGTTTTAAGACCGATTCTACCAGCCCGTTGATATTAACCTGGGAAATATTCATGGACATATCCGGGTTATCCAGTTTAACGAGAGTCAGAAGATCGGAAATAATAACATTTTCCCTGTTGATCTCATTGGACATATCCTGCATGAATTCCCGGTACATTTCATTCGGCACATCTTCCTGGGAAAGCAGGGAATCCGCCAGCACTTTCATGGATGTCATAGGGGTTTTCAATTCGTGGGATACGTTGGAAACAAACAGCTGCCTGGAGTTCTCCAGTTCATTGATCCGGTCGAGCATCTTATTGAAAGAAGCCGAGATTACATTGACTTCACTGCTTCCTTTCATATGGATCTCTTCGGTCAGATGACCCCTGTCGATCCTGGCGATTGCCGCATTGATATTCTTAAAGGGCTTGGCGATCGTATAAGACAGTAAAATGGCGAAAAACAGAACAACCGCGAGAAGTATCACGATTACAGATGCCCCGATCAGGCGGATGGATTCCATTGCAGAGAAAATATCCGAAATAGAAGAAAACGCTGCCATGACGAACACGATCTCTCCCTCTTCATTCCGGATGGGCTGTGTCATGATGATACATTTATTATCTTCATCCACAAAGGAAGAGCTCTGCCCAAGGAAGCAGTCTACAACATATTTGGAAATACAGATCTTGCCTTTATTGATCTGATAGGTATCACTGATGATCTTGAAGTCCTGATCGATCACCTGGATCCTGCTCATGAAGATCCCGGCGATATCATCCACGATCAGGTCAACTTCTTCGCTGTCTTTTTCACCGAGGCGGTTATCCTGCGTCAGATAATTATTAAGCAACGAAAACTGAGCACTGACATTTCGCAGTCTCGTGGAAACAACAGTGCTTTCAGATGCGTTCGTCAGAACTACTTCAATGATGACGATAGGAATGATCCCGACTATGAGAATGATCAGGAGGATCCGGAACCGGAGACTCCTGATAAACTCACTACTGCGCTTTAAAATAATAACCCACTCCCCACTTTGTGTTTACATATTTAGGTTCTTTCGGATTTTCTTCGATCTTTTCCCTGAGACGCCTGACATGAACATCCACTGTACGTACATCACCCGGATACTCATAGCCCCAGACAATGCTTAACAGCTGTTCCCTCGAATACACTTTATTGGGGTTGTTGACCAGCAGTTCGAGCAGATCAAATTCCTTGGCGGTAAGATTGACTTCCGTATCTTTGATCAGTACTCTTCTGGCATCGATATCAAGCTTAAGGTCGCCTTTTACGATCTGGTTGGAGTTATTATCAGAAACGGCTCTCCTGCTCCTTCTGAGAGTAGCTTTGATCCTTGCCTTCACTTCCAGGATGTTGAATGGTTTTGTAATATAATCATCGGCACCGTATTCAAGACCCAGGATCTTGTCCATGTCTGTATCCTTTGCCGTGAGCATAATGATCGGAACATTGGAAAAATCCCTGACAGCTTTGCATACTTCGAATCCGTCGATCTTGGGAAGCATGACATCCAGCAGAACAATATCGTATTCCGTTTCCCGGATCTTATCCAAGGCCTCTTCCCCGTCATAGGCGCAGTCGACTTCCATGCCATCCTGCTCCAGGGAGAAACGGATGCCCTTCACGATCAGTTTTTCATCATCTACAACTAATACTTTGCTCATTTTCTGTCTCCGCTATGGTTCCGCTTATACTTTAATCAGGTCTCTGATCTTACGGAAAGCCTCTTCTTTAATGCCCTGCACATTCATGATATCTTCGATCACCAGGAATGGGGTCTCTTCCCTGTAGCGAATGATCGATCCGGCTTTTACTTTTCCGATTCCCGGAAGAGACATCAGTTCAGCTTCTGTGGCGGTATTGATATTGATCCTGCCGTCATCGGCTTCCTGCAGTCTGTTTTTCTCCGAATCGATCTGTGCCTCTGAAGGAACGCAGATCTGCTGTCCGTCCTCCAGTTCCTGCGCCAGATTCAGGATCCCTTCACCAGCGTCTTCTGTCATCCCGCCGGCCATTTCTACTGCCTCAAAAACCCTGGCGCCTGTCTCCAGCCGGTACACACCCGGATGTTTTACACATCCCCAGACATAGACCCATATATCCTGCCCGGATTCAGACGTCTTCTCCGCCGGTATTTCCTCAGGACCGGAGAACTCTTCCGTGATCACTATACCGGTCTGTTTTTCCTGTACACAACAGAAAACAACACCTGCCACGATGATCGTAATAAGTGCCGGCAGCAATTTGAATATTCTCTTGTTCATCCTCTCACGTCCTTACGCAAAGAGGACCTCTGACGTTACTATTTTACAGGAAATATTTCTGCCGTGCAATGTTTGAATGCGATTTTTTAAAGCTTTTTAGCCGGTTTGTTCCAGGACATGTACTTGCAGTCCGGGTAGCCTTCACAGCCATAATAGATACGGCCTTTCTGTGTTTTCCGGATGATCAGGTCCTTCCCGCATTCCGGACATTTCACACCGGCCTTTTCTATGATTGGCTTGGTGTTCCTGCATTCCGGGAAGCCCGGGCATGCCAGAAACCGGCCATGGGGGCCGAACTTGATGACCATATTGCGTCCGCATTTATCACAGATGACATCCGTCACTTCATCCTTGACCTTGATACGGGTCAGTTTTGATCTGGCATCATCGATCGATGTCTTCAGGCGAGGATAGAATCCCCGGATTACTTCCTTCCAGGGTTCTTCTCCTTCCTCGATCCGGTCCAGTCTGCTTTCGATCCTGGCCGTAAAATTTGTATCCACAATATCCGGGAAAGCGGTCACCATGATATCATTGACCACTTTTCCCAGCTCTGTCGCGGTCAGATTCTTTTTGTCTTTTTTAATATAGTGCCTTGCAAGGATCGTTGTGATCGTCGGCGCATAGGTACTGGGACGGCCGATCCCCTGCTCTTCCATGGCTTTTACAAGCGATGCTTCGGTAAAATGAACCGGCGGCTGCGTAAAATGCTGCGAACCTTCGTACTGCACATCCTTGATCTGCGCATCTTTTGACAGATTGGAGATCAGGCTGTTTTTCTCTTCCTTCTCTTCATCACTGGACACATAGACCTTCATAAAACCGTCAAAAGACTGCCGGGAAGCAGATGCTTTGAACACATATCCCGCACTCAGGAAGTTCACGGATGTCACATCATATTTCGCGTTGGTCATCCGGCTTGCGACAAACCGTTTCCAGATCAGCTGATACAGACGGAAGCTGTCCCTGTCCAGTTTTTCTTTCTGGGATTCCGGAATTACATTGATATCGGAAGGACGGATCGCTTCATGGGCATCCTGCACTTTGCCTTTCGCACTGCCGGACGCTTTTGAAAAGCTGACATATTCCTTGCCGTAATTCTCATGAATAAATCCCTGCGCCATTTTTACCGCTTCATCTGAGATCCTGGTAGAATCCGTTCTAAGATAGGTAATCATACCGCTCTCATACAGCTGCTGTGCCACACGCATCGTCTTCTGTGTGGAAAAATTCAGCACCTTTGAGGCTTCCTGCTGAAGCGTACTGGTGACAAACGGCAGGGGAGCCTTCTTGATCCGCTCCGTTTTCCTGATATCATCGATGCTCATTTCCGCTCCATCCAGGTCCGCTAGGATCCGGTCGAGCTGTTCTTTATCCTTAATGTCGATCTTCTCTTTCTGATCTCCGTAAAATCTGGCCGTGATCGGCTTTTTCTCGCCTTTGATCTGGACCTGAGCATCCAGCAGCCAGTATTCCTCCGGAATAAATTCCTCGATTTCCCTGTCTCTGTCGCAGATCATACGCAGTGCCACAGACTGAACCCTTCCTGCGCTCAGGCCTCGTTTTACCTTTTCCCACAGGATCGGACTGATTCCATAGCCCACCAGTCTGTCCAGCACACGTCTCGCCTGCTGGGCATCCACCAGATCCATGTCAATATCCCTGGAATTCTTCAGGGATTCGGATACCGCTGATTTTGTGATCTCATTGAACGTGATCCGTTTCATCTTTCCGGGCTCCAGGTTCAGCGCAGCAGCCAGATGCCAGCTGATCGCTTCTCCTTCCCGGTCAGGGTCTGTTGCAAGATATACTTTATCAGCTTCCTTAGACAGTTTCTTCAATTCCGCCAGCATATCACCCTTGCCGCGGATCGTAATATATTTGGGTTCAAAATCATTATCCACATCAATTCCCATTGTACTCTTGGGAAGATCCCGGATGTGTCCTTTTGATGCTACAACGCTGTAGCTGCTGCCCAGATATTTTTTTACAGTCTTTACCTTTGCAGGAGACTCTACAATTACCAGATTTTTTGCCATGATCTTAAACTCCTCCGAGTATTACTTAATAGCACTTTGTCCCGTATTCTGTCAAGTTTCCTTTGCATAATAATCCTTGGATACCTGGCTGCAGATGCCCTGCAGTTCCATTTCTGCCAGTATCGAAGCGGTCTTTTCCACCGACACTCCCGCTTCTTTTGCAATCTGTATGACCCTTTTCGGCTCATACTCCAAAGTCTGATAGACACAGGCAAAGGTATCAGACGGAAAATTCCTGCGATCCGACTTCTGTGTCATGCCGGACAGAGAAGCCCCATGTCCGAAGTAATCCTCCAGAAGATCCTTCGGATCCAGTAAAACCCCGGCCCCGTCTGCGATCATCCGGTTGCATCCTTCGCTCAGCGGATCCGTGACTCTTCCGGGAAGAGCATAAACATCCTTTCCCTGTGACAGAGCATAGGAAGCCGTGGAAAGGGTTCCGCTGTTTTTTCGGGCCTCCATGATCAGGAGTTTCTCCGACAGCGCACTGATCAGTCTGTTGCGATGCGGAAAATGCCATCCTACCGGTGCCGTTCCCATCGGAAACTCCGACAGGATCCCTCCGCCGTTCATGATGATCTGATAATACAGTTCTATATTTTCCCTCGGATAGATGACGTCAAGTCCGCTTCCCAGAACCGCAAAAGTCTTTCCCCCTGCTTCCAGTGCTCCTTTCGCCGCATAGGAATCCACCCCGACTGCCAGCCCGCTTATGATCTGCACGCCTGCTGCCGCCAGGGTCTGAGAGTAGCGCATGGTCATCTCTTTTCCGTATCCCGAGCAGTTTCTCGCTCCTACGATCCCGGCAGACGGCAGATCCGGATCCGGCAGTTTTCCTTTTACATACAGGGCAAACGGTTTATCTTCCAGTACCAGCAGACTATCCGGGTATTCCTCACTTCCATAGAAGATGAAGCGGATCCCGTTCATCTTCAGTTTCTCCAGTTTATAAGACGCACGAAAAGAGTTCTTGGAAAAAACGATCGTTCTCGCCTTCTCACGGCTGATCTCCCCCTTTTGTACAAGATCGTCCTCGGATGAACGATAGACCTCCTCCGGATGAAGAAATGCTTTTAAAAGTTTCTCAATGGTATCCTGATAAATATCCTGGATATTTGTGATCCAGAACCAATACTCTTCATTTGTCATCTGTATAATCCTCCTTCTTTATTCATAGGTATTTCTGTAACTGATCGCCTCTGTCAGATGCTTTTTGGAAATGGAATCACACCCTTCCAGATCTGCAATGGTCCTGGCTACCTTCAATACTTTATAGTAGCCTCTCGCGGTCAGGTGGTATCGGCGGTAAGCTTTGTCAAGGAGTTCTTTATCCCTGTCCCCCAGCACACAGTATTGTTCGATCTCCCTCTGCCTCATTTGGGAATTAAACCTGATATCGGTCCCCCGGAACCGCTCATACTGTACCTTCTGTGCTTTCCTGACCTGTTCCCGCATCTGTGCCGAATCCGTTCCTTCTCCGCTGAAATCGGAGGTGTCCAGCCTAAACGTCGCGGTACAGATATCGATCCGGTCCAGTACCGGTCCCCGGATCTTTCCGAAATACCGATCCACCTCACTTTGTGTACACCGGCACATTTGCCGGTCCGGATAAAACCCGCACCGACAGGGATTCATGGCCATGACCAACATAAAATCCGCAGGAAAGACAATATTGCCTGACAGTCTCGAGATCACAGCCTGTTTTTCTTCCATCGGCTGCCTCAGCATTTCGATCACATCCTTCTTAAATTCTGCTGCCTCGTCCAGAAAAAGGACCCCTTTATGAGCCAGCGTGATCTCCCCCGGGCGGGGATTGCCCATTCCCCCGATCAAGGCGGATGCCGTAATACTATGGTGGGGAGACCGGAAAGGACGCCTTAACATCAGAGACTGGTTTTCCAGAAGTCCCATGACCGAATAGATTTTGGAGATCTCCAGACACTCTTCCCTGTCCATCCGGCTCAGGATCGTGGGAATACACCTTGCCAGCATGCTCTTTCCGGAACCGGGCGGTCCGATATACAGCAGATTGTGAAATCCGGCCACCGCTACCTGCGTTGCCCTTTTTGCGCTTTCCTGCCCCTTTATGTCCCGATAATCCATTTTCTCTTGTTCATAAGCCTTTTTCAGTTCCTGCTCGAGGCTGATATATTCTGATGCGGAAAGAGTGTCTTCATTAAGAGCCCGTATCAGTTCTTTCAGATCCGATACACCTGATATCCGCAGGTCCTCTATCACAGCCCCTTCAAAGACATTTTCCCGGGGAACCACCAGCGTCCGGAACCCTTCCTGACGGGCTGCCAGGGCAATAGGCAGAATCCCGTTTACTTTATTGATATGCCCGTCAAGGCTCAGCTCCCCCGCAAATACTTTGTTTTCCAGGGAATCTGCACGGATGATCCCCAGGGCGGACAGAATCGCCACTGCAATCGGCATATCGAATCCAGACCCTTGCTTGCGAATCCCTGCAGGGGAGAGATTTACCGTGATCTTACGCGGGGGAATATCAATGCCGGTATTGGACAGTGCCCGAAAGACTCTTTCCCTGGCCTCCTTCACTTCCGATGACGGCAGTCCTACCATATGAAACTGAGGCAGTCCTCCCGAAATATCTGCTTCCACACAGACCATGTGCGCATCAATACCACTGATGCCGCCGCTAAAAACTCTGCTGAACATGGTGCCTCCTTTCAGCAAATAAAGACTATGCACAAAACAGGCCAGCAAAACCCCTGTTTTTTCATGGCATAGCAAATAAACTATAAGATTGCGTTCTGATGGAAAAATGTTTTGATTGATGTGAACAGATTCCGGCAAAGAAACCGGAGAACGATCTGTATGTGCAAAATAGCACAGGTTTTTTTATACGTCAACGTTATTTTATTGCCAAAACCCATTTCATCATTTATTCTTTTTTTACAGAGCCTTTTCCGCACCAGGCCAGAACATCGTTTGAAAGGAGCTTAAGTCATGGCAACTATCATAAAAGGGGCTGACGCAGCCCGCAAAATAAAAGAAGATATCCGCACTGCAATCGATTCCTACAGTCTTTCCCCCTGCATGGCCATCATACGCGTTGGCAGCAAGGACAGTGATATCGCTTATGAAAGAGGGATCCGGAACAATTTTGATTCACTCGGGATCCGTCTGCAGATCTTCGAATATCCGGAAACCATTTGCCAGGAAGAGCTGGAACAGGAGATCATCCGGATCAACGGTGATCCTGATATACACGGGATCCTGGTCTTCCGTCCCCTTCCCCATGATCTGGACGAAAGCCGTATAGCTTCTCTGATCGATCCGGCGAAAGACATGGACTGCATGTGTCCTGCCAGCTTTGCCAGGCTTGTCATGCAGGATCCTGACGGATATGCTCCCTGCACGGCAGAGGCAGTGATCCGTCTGTGTGAATATGCCGGTGTGGAATTTGACGGAGCCAGAGCAGTGGTGATCGGCCGCTCGCTGGTGATCGGAAAGCCTGTCGGGCTTTTGCTCCTTTCCAGGAATGCCACGGTCACATGGTGCCATTCCCACACAAAAGATCTTGCCAGGATGTGCGAGGACGCCGATATCCTGGTCAGTGCCTGCGGCAGCGCAGGACTTGTCACAGAAGAGATCGCGCAGCACATCAGCCCTTCCTGCGTTGCTGTTGATGTGGGGATCAATTTCAAAGATGGGAAAATGTGCGGAGATTTTGATTTTGAAGCCGTCAGCCGGTTTGCCGCCAGTATCACTCCTGTCCCGGGCGGTGTCGGTGCAGTTACCAACACCGTACTGGCAGCCCACGTTGTTCGTGCTGCCTGCAAAGCCGTTACCGGACAGAGCCTGCGTCTGTAATCCTGACAAAATCTGTTTTTCTTGTCAGAGAACAAAATAAATAGTAAAATATTATAATGTTTCTAAATCCGAATGTTTATTAAAGGAGAATTGAGTTTTGAGCAAAAAACGGAAAAAATCTTCCAGATCCTATACATCTGCACGGATCACCCATATCCTTGCCGTGATCGGAACCACCCTGCTGTTCATCATCGTTGCTGCATTTATCGCTCTGCTGATCTTATTTAAGGGTCCATCCGACACCGCCAAGAAAGAGGCGGTCAATACGTTTACGGAAATGAGTGCCATGAAATGGGTGCCGAAGATGTTCCTGCCTGCGGAAGAAGTACAGAGCATCCTGGATGCCAGCCGTATGGTGGAAGTAGAAGCCGGAACTGTTACGAATCTTGACCTGATCGATACCACTGTTTCGACCGTATCCGATTCCCAGGAACCGATCGAGATCCAGGATGTCACCGGCAGTTCCTATAAGGGAAAACTGATGATCATCCGCGATCCCTCAAAAGTATTTCTGGGTACCGTTCCGGAATTCTATGAAGGCCCAGGCGAAGTCGTTGCAGATATCATTTCTCATTATCCCGGCGCCGTCGCCGGTGTAAACGGAGGAGACTTTGTTGACATGGGAAGCTACTCCTATACCGCACAGCCTCTGGGAGCCATTATTTCCAACGGAGAGGTTGTCTTTTGTGCCGGAGATTATGATACCCCTTACCATCTGTCCGGGTTCACTTCTGACAACAAATTCTTCATGGGCAATATTACGATTAATGAAGCATTGAACATGGGAGTCCGTGATGCAGTTTATACGGTTCATGAAACAGGTCCTTTCCTGGTCATGGACGGAGAAGCTCTGATCAATGAAGTTCCCGATTCTGCCACTTATGGAGGCGGCAAGAATCCGCGTACCGCGATCGGACAGAGAGCGGACGGCTCTATTATCCTGTTGGTTGTAGACGGACGGCAGGCCAACTCCCTTGGAGCTACTTTTAAGGATCTTGCGTATGTCATGCTGGATTACGGTGCTGTCAATGCATGCGCTATGGACGGAGGTACCTCTTCCCAGATGGTCTATTACGGAGAAGTAATCAATAATCCCTACTCTCCGACAGGCCCGAGAAAATGTCCGACAGCATGGCTGGTCTATGAATAAAGCATTTTGCAAATGTATATAATATGAGGAATTACAAATGACAGATTACAGAAATGATAATAACGGTTATTCTGACGATCCTAGAGCCAGACGTCTGGATGATATCTATGCCGATGTAGATGCCAGCTACCACTATGATCCGGAAGAAGACACGCAATATACGCAGCGCCGGCCCGATGCATCCCGCAGGCGTGTCTCGGCTGCGCCGGCTTCTTCAAGCCGCCGCAGTACAGGTACCGGATCCCGTTCCGGGCGGACACAATCCTCTCAGCAGACGAGGACCGCGCGTACCACAGCTTCCGGCCGTACAGGAAGTTCCTCAGCGTACCATGATTCTTCCGCTGTCCGGCAGAAACGCAATCTCATCCGGAAAAAGAAAAAGAAATTCAAAAAACTGTACCTTACCTATATCGCCATCCTGGTCGTCCTTCTGATCATTGGATCGATCCTGTTCTCTTCCTATCTTGCATCTTTTGAGAACGGGCAGCCATCCCACATCGCTGAGACGATCGCCAATCGTTATTCCGAGCAGCAGGGGATCATAGATTTTATCAATGCCAATGCAGATAAAACGGATATTACAGACAATGTCAGCCTGGTGGCACAGACCTATGCTACCAATATTGCCGGCAAGAAGATCTCTTTCCGGGAAAACAATGATTTCCGTCCGGATTCCCCATCCTATGACATTACCGCTGACGGAGCGATTGTAGCAAAGGTGACATTGGCATCTGACGGAACCGGATCTTTCGGCAGCCCCAAATGGAAGATTTCCAGCCTTAAGATCGGCGAATATCTTCCGGATGCCCTGTCCGTCACAATTGAAGCGCCTTCAGGCTCCACGGTAAAGGTTAACGGCAACGTGCTTGACAACAGCAAGATCGTATCCAGCGGCGTACCGGAAATACTGTCCAACTCCCTGCAGTTTCTTGCTGAGCCTCCTCAGTATGACACCTATAAGATGTCTGGTCTTCTCTCCGATCCGACTGTAGAAGTCACAGATGCATCCGGCGCTTCGTTGGATGTAGTTCGTAATGATGACCGGTTTTTTGCAAGCGCTCCTGCCGATCAGGCATTTATCGATTCTGTGGAACAGAGAGTCTATGATGCCATCCAGAATTACGCTACGTACTTTATTCATATGAGTTTTGATCTGTCCAATTACATCGTTTACGGATCGGATCTTTACTCCTATATCTTCGGAAGCGACACCATGGATCCGATCGCTACCGCCCTGTATATGTTTGAAGATATCGATCACTATGATTTTGCGGAATTATCCGCATCCAATTATGTGAAGTATGCAGACGACTGCTTCACTGTAGATATTAAGTATGCGCTGGATATGTACTTCACAGACCCGACCTTTGAAGACAATAACCAGAACATGGACGCCACCTGGGTATTCGTGATCGAGCCTCTGGATGGTTCCTGGTGCATCAGCGATATCATAACCCACTGACAACCTGCTGGTAATTGTTTGTAGTGTTTTGAGTCAGGCCGCTTTTTCGAAAGCGGCCTGTTTTATGCAGATCTGTTCCCTGAAAAGCCTGAACCTGTATCATTTGTAATGCTGTGCATGATTTTGGAAATGTACCTGCAACAAAAACGAGGCTATGCATGATTTCAGAAATCTGCCTGCATCATTTGCAAGGCTATGCATGATTTTTTGTAAAATATATGAGGCGGTGCATGATTTCAGCCCTCAAAAGGGGTCAAAATCATGCACCGCGTCGATTTCGTTACAAGGCTATCCTGGAAATCATGCATACCATTGTTTTTAATACAGCTTTTTTCAAAAAATCATGCACAGCCTTTATTTTGTTACATGAATGAAATGTAAGTACGGGGAAATTAAAAAGCTACCGGCTGATGACCGATAGCTTTAAAAACTGTTTAAGGCTGTAATGAACTTATGCTTCTTCCTGAACAATGATCATACGCTTGTTGTAGGACCCACAGTTCTTGCATACTCTATGTGGCATAACAGGCTCGCCACAAGTGGAGCATTTAGCGAGAGACGGAGCAACCATCTTCCAGTTTGCTCTTCTTTTATCTCTTCTGGCCTTGGATGTTTTATTTTTTGGGCATATAGACACTTTCGTACACCTCCTTGCTTACTTGTATATGCGATCTGTCAGACCGACCTAATAATTATACTCACGGGCATATGATTTGTCAATTCTTTTATCAGATGTTTTTTCATTTCTGAAAACGGCTGGCTGACGTTTTTTGTGGTGTTGATCGGGCAGTGGATCATACCCCTCGGAATACGGCCGGTGACGTATTTTTGCGGTGATTTCGGGCGGTGGATCGTATCTCCTGAAAAACAATCAGCGAATGCGTTTTTCAGGGGATACGATCCACCGCCCGTAGTTAATCAGCACAAAAGAACGTTACCGTTTATTTTGCAAGTGCTTCCGTATCGCGGGCGATCATCAGCTCTTCATTGGTCGGAACAACCAGGACCTTCACCTTGGAATCATCTGTGGAAATGATGGTCTCTTCTCCGCGGATGCTGTTCTTTTCTTCATCAATGGTGATGCCCAGATAACCCAGGTTCTTGCAGACACCGGATCTTACGCTCTTATCGTTTTCACCGATACCGGCTGTAAAGACAATCGCGTCTACTCCATTCATTACTGCAACATAGCCGCCTACATAGCTGATCACTCTGTGGATAAATGCATCCTTGGCAGCTTTTGCCTGTGCGTTGCCGTCCTTGATCGCATCGTCAATATCCCGGAAGTCAGAAGAAACACCGGAAAGTCCCAGAACACCGGACTTCTTGTTCAGGATTGCCATAACGCCCTTCAGATCCAGATTTTCCTTGTTTGCGATGAACTCCATAGCACCGGGATCAATCTCTCCGGAACGGGTTCCCATGATCAGACCCATCAGCGGTGTAAGACCCATGGATGTCTCAACAGACTTGCCGCCGTCAACTGCGCAGATGGATGCTCCGTTGCCGAGGTGGCAGACAACGATCTTGGCTTTGTTGTAATCAAGTCCAAGGATCTCAGCTGTTCTCTTGGAAACGTAGGAATGAGATGTTCCGTGGAAACCGTATTTCCGGACTCCGTATTTTGTATAGTAGCTATACGGAATACCATACAGGAAAGCCTCTTCCGGCATAGTCTGATGGAAAGCGGTATCAAATACTGCAACCATAGGCACGCCCGGCATCAGTTCCTTGCATGCATTGATGCCGATGATATTGGCCGGATTATGTAAGGGAGCCAGATCATTGCACTCTTCGATCGCCTTCATGACATCGTCTGTGATCAGGGTGGAAGAAGCAAACTTCTCACCGCCATGGACAACCCTGTGTCCGACTGCGCTGATCTCACTCAGATCTGCGATCACACCGGTTTCTTTGTTGGTCAGTGCTTCCAGGACCAGTGAAACGCTCTTCTTATGATCCGGCTGGTCGATATCGGAAACCTGTTTTTCTCCTCCTGCAGGCTGATACGTAAACTTGCCGTCAATTCCGATCCTTTCGCAAAGGCCCTTCGCCAGGACTGCCTCTGTCGCAGAATCGATCAGCTGATACTTCAGTGATGAGCTACCGCAATTAATAACTAAAATCTTCATAATATCCTCTCTGCTTTCTGTGTGTATTGTGAATTACTTTCCTGCCTGCTGTGCCTGAACGGCAGTCATGGCAACTGTTCCAACGATATCATCGGCATAGCATCCCCTGCTCAGGTCATTGACCGGCATGGAAAGTCCCTGCAGGATCGGGCCATAAGCATTGGCCTTGGCAAGACGCTGCACCAGTTTATAACCGATATTGCCGGACTCCAGATCCGGGAATACCAGCGTATTGGCATGGCCGGCCACCTTGCTGTCCGGTGCCTTCAGTTCGCCGACTTCTGCAACTAAAGCTGCATCCAGCTGAAGTTCTCCGTCGATCTGATACTGCGGGAATTTCGCCTGTGCTTTTGCAGCTGCTTCCCTGACCATGTCAACTCTGTCATGTTTTGCGCTGCCTTTGGTAGAGAATGAAAGGAGCGCAACTTTCGGCTCTGCGCCAATGAAAGCCTTGAAACTTTCTGCAGAAAGTCCTGCTGTCTCCGCCATCTTGTCGGAATCATTGTCCGGATTAACCGCACAATCCGCAAAGACAAACAGACCGTTCTCACCCAGATCGCAATTCGGAACTTCGATCACGAAGAAGCCGGATACGCCGCTGATGCCCGGTTTGGTCTTGAGCAGCTGAAGAGCCGGACGGATCGTATTGCCTGTGGAATGGCAGGCACCGGAGACTGCACCGTCTGCATCACCGCATTTGCACATCAGACATGCATAATACATATAGTCTTTTTCCATCTGCTCTTTTGCGGATTCAGGAGTGACTCCCTTTTTGCCTCTGAGCTCTACAAACTTGTCGATGTATTTCTGTTTATTGGGATCATTGAAAGGATCTACGATCTTTGCACCTGAAATATCATATCCTGCTCCGTATTTGGCAATCTCTTCAGGAGTTCCAATGATCACGAGGTTTGCAATATCCAGCTTAAGGATCTTCTCAGCGGCCTCGAATGTTCTTTTGTCCATCGGTTCCGGGAGCACAATAGTCTTTTTGTCGGCTTTTGCAAGCTCAATCATTTTGTCAATAAAACCCATAACTGTTTTCCTTCTTTCTTTTATTTATTCAAATCTTAATGATTTCCTGCTCATAGGGGGTCGGGATCTCAACATCGTACTTGTTCATGGCAACCATACGGTACAGCATGTCTGTACGGGTTGTCTGCTCGATCATATCTGCGCCGTCATGGTCCGGATCCGGCTTATAATCGGCCAGTTTAGTGACCATTTCGATATCCGCTTTCTTTTTGATCTCACGAAGGAGTGGGCGGGCACTTTCCCGGAACCCCAGGACCTTAACCGCATTCAGGTTCTGTTTGTTGTACAGCTTGCTCATATCTGCATCCCTGATTCCGAGGGTGATATGCATCAGAGCTCTTCCCACAGTCGCTTTGTTGATATTCTTTGTATAAGATAATTCCCGGAACTGATTAAAGGTACGGTATTCATTTCTCAGGTTAAGAAATCTGTTCGCCAGATCTTTGGAAACGCCGAAATACTGAGTCAGATCACTGCTGTCCGAAGCGGACAGAAGTTTTTCTCCGAGAATAATGGAGAAATCATCCCTGAAGATCGGAAAGGTAACCAGATATCTATCCATCAGGATATCATAAACATCCTTCGGAACCGTGTTGGCAATGGAGTTCAGATCATACTTGTTAAAGACGGCATTGCGGATCGCCGTCGCAGAAGAAAACCCCTGCGTGATCTGCGTATCTTTATGAGAACTAAGCATCCGTGCCACAGGTACAGGAGTGATCCTGCTCTCCAGGATCTTGATCGCCCGCATGTATTCCACGCCCAGGATATTGTTGGAACGTTCCATCAGTGCCACATATTCCGGTCCCAGAACTGCTCCGATTGCTTCCGAGGCAGCTGCTGCATGGGACAGGCCGTTTTTCATGGACTGTTTCAGAACAGACTTGTATTCTTCCGGTTCATTGATCAGGAGATCTGCGATCTCCCCGAACTTCTGGATCAGGATTTCCGGATCGTTCCGATCGATCTGCCGATCCAGGCTCTCCGTACCAAAGCACAGATCATTTACGATATTCAGCCTGTCAAGGATCGCTATCCCGCCGAAAGCAAAATATTCCGCGCTCGCAGTCGAAAAACAGGCAGGCAGTTCCAGGACCAGATCTGCTCCGCACCGGAGGGCCATTTCTGCCCTGGAGTACTTGTCTATGATCGTCGGAGCACCTCTCTGTACATAATTACCGCTCATCACAACGATAATATAATCACTCTGAAGGATGCTTCTGGTCTCCTTCAGATGGTATTCATGTCCCTTATGAAAAGGATTGTACTCCGCGATGATACCTGTAACTCTCATGTGTTTTACTTTCCTGTTGTTTCTAAAACTCGTAGATCTGCGTGCCGTGTTCCTGATCAGCCACATCGATTCGGAAATCCGATGCATGATAGCCCTGCGCACCGGTATCGATCTCATACGCGACCGACATCTTTGCCAGCTCTTCGTGATTGTTTTTCTTGCTCAAATGTCCCAGCGCAATATAGCGCATATCATCATGAAGCAGTTTTTCAAGGAGTTTCCCCGAAACCTCGTTGGAGAGATGACCTTTTTTTCCGGCAATCCGCATTTTCAGCGGATAAGGATAGGGCCCGGTCTCCAGCATCCTGATATCGTGATTGGCCTCCAGCATGACAGCGGATAAACCCTTCAGACTGTCCAGGAGATGGTCATCATATTCTCCGAGATCCGTCACCACTGCACAGGAAGATTCCCGGCAGGAGATCCTGAAACATACCGGATCTGCAGCATCATGGCTCGTCCCCAGCGCTGTAATCCCGAGATCTCCTATGAGGAACGTCTCATCCTTCCCGATCGTATGGAGCAGATCGGATTCTTTCGCAAGGATCCCCTTGTCAAGAAGCACTGATGCGGTACCGGCAGTTGTATAAACCGGTATCTGCGCTGCCTTTTCCAGCATTGCCAGGGAAGAAATGTGATCATAGTGCTCATGTGTGACCAGGACAGCTGTCAGGTCTTCCAGAGAAAGTTCCAGTTTTTTCAGCCCCTCCAGGATCCTTTTTCTGCTGATCCCGGAATCAATGAGAATATGGGTGCTGCCGCTCCCCACGTAGGTGGCATTTCCACTGCTTCCGCTGGCGATATTCATCATTCTCATAAAATACTGGTACTCCCTGCCGGATCGTTTTGACTGATAAATGCCAGGCCATCCAGCCTGGCACCTGTCTTATTTAAAATCATCAAAAGCTAGATCGAAATCCTTGATCTCATCCACTGAACCGTAGTCTGAAACATCCGGAAGTTCTTCTTCCGGTGCCTGCGCCGGCTCATCCTGTCCGAGTGCATCCCCGATGGTCATGCTGTTATCCATCTCTTCCTGAGGCTGCTGTACCGGATCAAAGGTATTTTCCACATACCCGGAAGCTGGATGCTCCTCCTGAGCAGGAATATCATAAGCCGGTTCCGCAGTATATTCTTCCTGTTCCGGCGTATTTCTTGCCTGTGCATAGAAGTCCCGCAGCGCCTGTCTGTCTTTGGTCGCTACATCGAGGCTGGCTTCCAGGGATCTCATCACGCCGTCGTATTTTACCGTCATCCCTTCGATCGCTGTATTCAGAATATTCTGGATATTTTCAAGGCTCTCATCGGTATACTGCACAGCGGAAGCCTTGATATCATTGGCCTCAGCAGTTGCGTTTTCAACGATCATCTGTGCCTGCCTGGTCGCGTCTTCCATTACGGCATTTGCTTCCCGGAACGCCTGCTGCATGATCTCGTGCTCGGAAACCAGGGTAGAAGTCATCTCGTTGGCTTTCCTGATCATTTCATCCGCCTTGTCCTGCGCGTCCCTGATGATCGCATCTCTGTTGGCGATGATGCGCTGGTATTTTCTTACTTCATCCGGAATATTCTGTCTGAGATCATCGAGAAGATCGGCAATCTCGTCTTTATTTACGATAATCTTGGTGTTGGAGAGGGGCTGAAAACGACATCCGTCAATATATTCTTCCATTTCTCCAATGATCTGTTCAATCTTGCTCATAGTTACCTCTCATTATTCTGTATTTTTCTTTGATCCTGTCCGCAACATGTGCCGGAACAAACCTGTCGATTTCCGAACCGAACGAAGCCAGTTCCTTCACTGTACTTGAGCTGAGATATGAATACTTCAAAGAAGTCGTCAGAAAGATCGTGTCGATCTCCGGAGCGATCACTTTGTTTGTCTGGGTCATCTGCAGTTCATACTCAAAGTCCGTTACGGCTCTTAAGCCTCTGACCAGAAACCCTGCATCCTGTGATTTCGCAAAATCAATCAGTAATCCGTCGAAAGACATCACTTTGACATTCGGCATATGCCTGACTGCTTCTTCTATCATCTCCAGTCTTTCTTCGACTGAAAAAAGCGGAACTTTTGCATGATTCACCAAAATCCCGACAATGACCTCATCAAAGATCCTGGAGGATCTCTCAATGATATCCAGATGGCCGAATGTCACAGGATCAAAAGTTCCCGGGTATACTGCCCGCTTCATCCGCTTACCTCTTCCGAAACTGCTTTTCCTTTCAATGCTAAAAAGCAGTGTTTGTTGGTTTTATAGAGTTTTTCCCTGGTAACCTGGTAATCGCTGTGTTCCAGGAACTCCAGCCGGTTGCTGATATCTGTCTCAAGGATCACCTGTGTATCCGGACGGATAATCCCTGATATGGCAAGCGCTTTCAGGGTTTCTTCCTCATATCCGGCTTTATATGGGGGATCAAGGTAAACGATGTCAAACGAACATTTCCTGAGCGCCAGTTCATTGATGGCACTCAGAACGTTCTTGCCCAGGACCACGGCATTGTCTGTCAGATGAGTATGCTCCAGGTTGTCCCGGATACATTTTAATGCCTTCTGGCTGTTCTCAACGAACACACAATAACTCGCGCCGCGGCTAAGCGCTTCAATTCCGATCCCGCCCGATCCACTAAAAAGATCAAGAAAACTGCTTCCCGGAATATCCGGCTGTAATATGTTGAACAGGGTTTCCTTGATCTTATCCAAAGTTGGTCTAGTATCAAAGCCAGGAGTCGACTTTAAGATCAATCTCCTGGCTTTTCCTGCAATAACTCTCATTATTCAGCAGATTCTTCCTTTACCTCTTCTGCCGGAGTTTCTTCCGCAGCCGGAGCCTCAACGACTTCTTCTGCCGGAGTTTCTTCCGCAGCCGGAGCCTCTTCCGCCGGTTCATCCGGAACCAGATCATCTTCAAAGTCTCTTCTGCTCAGGGAGATCTTCTTCTCTTCTTCCTTGATGTCTACAACCTTGACATCGATCAGCTGTCCCTGTTTCAAAACATCGGACGGTTTCTTGACATGTTTCCGGGAAATCTGAGAAACATGAAGGAGTGCATCAAGGCCCGGCTCCAGTTCAATGAATGCGCCGAAATCGGTCATTCTTGCAACTTTACCGGTCACGATAGTACCCGGCTGATATTTCTCTCTTGCTGCTTCCCACGGATTCTCATCCGGGAACTTGGCGCTGAGGGCAATCTTGCCTTCCTCAATGCTCTTAATATATACTCTGACCTTATCTCCTGCCTTGTAAAGAGACTTCGGGGATTCAACCCTGCCCCAGGACATTTCGGAGATGTGGAGCAGTCCGTCTACCCCGCCCAGGTCCACAAATGCCCCGAATGCGGTTACAGACTTCACTTCGCCTTCTACGATATCATTGACCTGAAGGGTCTCAAGCAGTTCTTTCGCTCTTTCTGCTCTGGAAGCCTGCATCAGCTTTCTTCTGTTGCCGATCACTCTTCTCTTGCGGGGATTGAATTCAGTAATAACTACTTCAATCTCCTGTCCTAAATACTTATCCAGATTCTTCTCATAGGAATCAGAAACAAGACTTGCAGGAACAAAAATACTTGCGCCTTCGAAGGTCGTGATCAATCCACCGGAGGTGATCTTTTCAACCGTCACATTCAGGACTTCCTTGTTTTCAAATGCTTCTTCGATCCTTCTGTTGGCTCTTTCTTCGCTGATCCTCTTGTATGACAGCTGAACTTCACTGTCCTGGATCCTCAGCACCTTTGCTTCAATAGTATCACCTTCGTGAACTTCAGCAACAAGGTCGGTGTTCGGATTATTAGAGTATTCATCTTTTGTGATGATGCCGTCATACTTGTAGTTGATGTTAAGCGTGATTCTGTCAGGCTTAACGTCGATTACAGTGCCCTCTACAATCTCCCCCGTATGTATTGTTCTGATTGTTTCATCAATCATCTGGTCGAAATTTTTTTCTTCTGACATGTAAGAAAAACCTCCTGAATAATATTATTTGGGGTCGACGCCCCCGCTGTAATACCTACGCGTATACCGGATTGCAGAATTTGTTCGTCCAAATCTTGTATTGTCTGTATATAGTAAGTATCCTTACAATACGTTCTGCAGATGTCGAACAGCTTCTGCGTATTGGAGCTGTGTCTGTCTCCTACAACAAGCATGATATCTACCTGCCTTGAAACAGACTCCGCCTCTTTCTGCCTGAGTCTGGTCGCATTGCAAATCGTATTGATAACTCTGACATCATACCTTTTTTTCTTTATAATTTCAACTATATTGTTGAATTTATTGCTGTTAAATGTTGTCTGGGAAACAACTGTCGCAGGTCTGTCATTTTCAGAAACAATCTCATTTGCTTCTGCCTCATCAAGTACCACCAGAGCACTGCCGCTGACCCATCCTGTAATGCCCTGCACTTCGGGATGTTCTTTATTTCCGACTATAATGACCTGTCTGCCCTCGGCGCTTTCCTGTTCTGCGATCTCATGGATCTTTTTCACAAAGGGACAGGTTGCGTCCACGATCTCGATTCCGAGCTCTTTGGCAGCTTCGTAGATCTTTTTTTTAACACCGTGAGAACGGATGATCAGGATCTGTCCGGCAGCCAAAGAGAGTTCCTCCTCCGATTCGATCACACTGACTCCCTTTTTTTTCAGGTCATTTACGACTTCCATATTGTGAATGATGGGACCGTATGTATAAATCCTCCGTCCGGACTGATTCTTCGCCACCTGTTCATACACGGTGTCTACTGCCCTTTGCACGCCGAAGCAGAACCCTGCGCTTTTGGCAAGAATGATTTCCATTGTCAGGCCCTCTCCTCGTACAGACGAATGATCGCATCCGTCACTTCATCGATCGACATATCGGAAGTATCCAGTAAAACCGCATCCTGCGCCTGTTTAAGCGGGGAATTGGCTCTGTGGGTATCATTGTAATCCCGCTGCGCGATATCTTCCTTGATCGCTTCCAGGTCACAAGCCTGTCCCTTTTCCAGATATTCCTTATATCTGCGCAGTGCACGCACTTCCACGGAAGCAGTCATAAAGATCTTCAGATCGGCATTCGGAAGTACCACCGTACCGATATCCCTGCCGTCCATGACGACATTGTATTTTTCCGCCAGCTGCTGCTGAAGGTATACAAGTCTGTCCCTGACCCGTTGGAATTTGGAAGTATCTGAAGCTGCTTTGCTGACTTCTTCCGTCCGGATCTGTCCGCTGACATCCTCTCCTTCCAGAAACATATGCTGGCTTCCGTCGATATAGCGGATATCCAGATTCGCGGCTTCTGCCGTCTCACTGACCTTTTCTTCAGCTGCCGTATCCACGCCTTGTTTCAGGCAGGCAAGCGCTAAGGTCCTGTACATGGCCCCGGTATCAATATAAACAAACTGCAGTTTCTCCGCGATCCTTTTTGCGATCGTGCTTTTTCCGGCTCCTGCCGGTCCGTCAAGTGCGATCTGTTTCATAGTCTGACTCCTCTTACTCTCTATTATACTCTGCACCGGCAGCACTGCTCCCTGCAAGAGCGCCTGTCGACCAGGCGATCTGCAGATTATACCCTCCGGTATAGGCATCTACATCCATTACTTCTCCGGCAAAATAAAGACCCGGAACTTTTTTTGATGCCATCGTGGACGGAGAAACATCCTTCACGCTGACACCACCCTGGGTGATTACCGCCTGTTCAAATCCCTTTGTGCCAGTCACCGTAAATACAAGATCCTTCAGCAGTAAAACCAGCCGTTTTCTTTCTGCACGGGTAATCTCATTTACTTTTTTATGCTCCGGGATAGCACTTTCCCGAACGATCACCGGAATCAGTTTTGTCGGCAGAAGGCCGGAAAGTGAATTGCAGAAATCCTTGTTCCGGGAAGCCTCAAAGTCCCTTTGCACCCTGGCATCCAGCTGTTCTTCGCTGAGCGCCGGTTTCAGGTCAATGTGAAGGCTCAGAGGTGCTTTTTCTGCTATTTTTCTGCACAGGGCAGCGGAAGCGGTCAGGATCACAGGCCCTGATACACCGTCAGCGGTAAACAGCATTTCCCCGAACTCACGGAAATTCTCCATTCTGATCTCAATGTTCCGCAAAGACAGGCCTTCCAGTTGTTTTACATATTCTTCCCGGACAGTCAGTGCCGTAAGGGAAGGCAGCGGATCTGTGATCCGGTGTCCTGTCTGCTGTGCAAAACGGTATCCGTCTCCTGTGGATCCTGTCGACCGGTAAGAAAGACCTCCCGTTGCGACGATCACAGCATCGGCATTGATCCTGGTATTGTCGGAAAGAAGCACTCCCTGCACTTTTCCGTCGGACAAAAGGAGTTCTTTCACTTCGGTCCGCAGCCTGATCTGAACGTTTCTTTCCTGCAGCGCCTTTTCCATGGCCTTGATCACATCGGAAGACTTGTCTGATACAGGAAAGATCCTTCCGCCCCGCTCTTCCTTCAGTCTGAGGCCTTCCGCCTCAAAAAAAGCGCAGACCTGACCGGCCGGAAAAGCATAGATACTGCTGTACAGAAACTTTCCGTTGCTGACCACATGATCAAAAAAATCCTCTTCTGCACAACTGTTCGTCAGATTGCATCTTCCTTTGCCTGTGATGTAAAGTTTCTTTCCCAGTTTCTCGTTTTTTTCCAGCAGTATCACACAGGCGCCGCAGTCAGCAGCACTGACAGCTGCCATCATTCCCGCCGGCCCGCCGCCGATCACCACGATCCTCATGTTTTCAGGCTTCACTGTGTCCTTCATCTCCGGATCCTTCCGTCGGCTGTTTTTCCTCAACAAATCCCAGTTCCTGCTCCGCCTCCATCTTGAAGGCTTCAGCCTTTTCCACATTGATCTCCGGAAGATCTTCTGTGTTTTTCAGCCCGAACCGTCTCAGGAATTCTTCCGTTGTACCAAACAGAACCGGTCTTCCCGGCTGATCCAGTCTTCCGATTTCCTGAACCAGTCCCACTTCCACCAGACGATTTACCGCATGGTCCGACTGGACGCCGCGGATCTTTTCGATCTCCAGTTTGGTTACGGGCTGTTTATAAGCAATAATGGAAAGTGTTTCCAACTGGATATCCGTCAGTTTATAATTCTTGGGAATCTTTACCAGGCGGATCAGGTATTCATAGGCTTCACCGGGTGTGCACATCTGATAGGAGCCATCGATTTCGATGATCCTGATGCCGCTCTTTCGGTCGTTATGTTCATCGATCAGTTCATCGAGAAGCGTCTTTACCTCGCTGCTGTCCATCTCCAGTGCCTTGGCGATCCTGTCAAGTTCAACCGCTTCCCCCATTGTGAATAAGATGGATTCGATTACGGATTTGATCTGTTCTTTGTCCACTTTTCCTGTTCCTTACTGAGTATTGACATCGTCCGCAGCAACTTTCACAGAGTCCGGGGCTTCCTCCGGGGAATACATCTGAATGTCGTTTTCCCCCTCCTGCACCGCTATCAGCTGTCCGTTTTTGATCAACTCCAGCACAGCAAGAAATGTCACGATGATATTCTCCCTGGTCATCTGCTCTTCGATCAGTTTCCGGAAGCTGAAATGTTTGTGCCTGCGGGTATAGTTTCTGATATAAGTCAGCTTCTCCGGCATGGAGATCACCTCTCGTTTGATCTTTCCATAACGGATCGCTTCGTCATTTTGTTTTTCACGGCTGCGGCGCATGACATCGTCAAACACCGCTTTTAATCTGGAAAGATCGACTCCATCCAGAAATTTGTCCAGATCGATCGGGATCGTATATTCCTGCACTTCCCTGGGAATATGGGAATCCCTGTACATAAATTTGGAAGCATTGATCTCTTTGTCCTTCAGTTCATAGGACATGTATTTGTACAGCTTGTATTCCAGGAGCTGCTGGACAAGCTCCGCCCTCGGATCTTCCTCCTCACCGTTTTCATCCTGTTGTTTCGGAAGAAGCATCCTGGCCTTGATATCCAGCAGGGTTGATGCCATGATCAGGAATTCACTCATGGTATCAGCATCTTTTCCCATTTGTGAAATATAAGCCATGTACTGATCTGTAATGGTAGAGATACGGATATCGTAGATATCCATTTTATTTTTTTCGATCAGATGAAGAAGCAGGTCTAACGGCCCCTCGAAGGACTCCAGTGTAAAGGAAAGATCCATCATTTCCTGAGTTCATCCTCCTGTCTGATATCGATCACGACAATTTCAGGTCTGTTGAACAGCCTGATATGGAAGGTGTGGGAACCGATCCCCCTTGTGACGACCACAACGGTATCTTTTTTTCTGTATGCACCGCCGCTGTGTTCGGGTCTGAAAGTGAAATTCGGTGCGATCAAAGGGCCGATCCACGGAAGATTGATCGTCCCGCCATGATAATGTCCGCACAGGACCAGATCGTATCCGGCCTGGGTATAGGAGTCGAAAAACTCCGGTGTATGCGCCACCAGAATATTGTATTTTGTTTTATCGGGTCTGCCCAGCTTGCTGCTTATATATGCTGCCGGCAGCGGAGAACTCTTTTTAAATTTCTTATAATAGCGGCTGTCAATATCCAGCCCGTGGATATACATGTCTTCTGTCATGATCTCTTTGCGGTCTGACAGATATGCCACGTCCATGCATTCAAGTTCAAACATCAGATCATCAAACCGTTCTTTCTGATCAGCGTTCTCACTCAATTCTCTTTCGTGATTGCCCGGTACATAAAAAACCGGTGCCAGATTGGTCAGTCCTTCCACGGCGGACAGGGCTGCCGAGTCATTTTTCGCCAGCGAAGACGCATTGATCATATCTCCGCCCAGTATGATAAAATCAGGCCGTGTCCTGGATACCATCTGAATCAGCCTGATATTGTCCCGGCCGTATTTCCGGGAATGCAGATCGGCCAGAAATACGATCCTGACCTTTTCATTGGAAGATAGTTTTCCCGTCTTGAAAGAATACCTTCTCACTTCGGGATGGGTTACTTCAAAGATGATCCTGATGATCAGGATCCCTAATAACACTAATAATATGATCAGTAAAATTAACCAGAATGCCATTTGTTATACTCACAAGAGCCCAGAGGCTTAAGAAACTTAAGCCTCCGGGTTATCTGATGATTGTGCTGCTGTCCTTACAGTTCCTTTTACAGTTCTGCCAGTTTCTTCAGATGATCGATTCTCTTCTTTGCATCGTCTTCTGACTTGGCAAACAGTCTTGCTGCCTTCTCCGGATTCATCTTCTCCAGAGCTGCATAACGTACTTCACCTCTCAGGAAATCTCCATAGGAAGTGGTCGGATCCTTGGAATCAAGCATGAATGGATTCTTGCCTTCCTCTGCCAGTCTGGGATCATATCTCAGAAGCTGCCAGTAGCCGGAGGTCACTGCTTTCTTCTCTTCTGCCTGTGCACTGCTCATGCCGCCCTTGATGCCGTGGTTGATACACGGTGCGTAAGCAATGATCAGTGACGGTCCGTGATAGCTCTCTGCCTCTGTAAAAGCTTTGATGCACTGGTTCATATCAGCGCCCATGGCGATCTGAGCTACATAGACATAACCGTATGTCATAGCGATCTGGGCAAGGTCTTTCTTCTTCACATCCTTACCGCCGGCAGCAAACTGTGCGGTAGCGCCGGTCGGAGTTGCCTTGGAAGACTGGCCGCCGGTATTGGAATACACTTCCGTATCGAATACCAGGATATTGATGTCTTTGCCGGATGCGATCACGTGATCCAGTCCGCCGAAGCCGATATCATATCCCCAGCCGTCGCCGCCGAATACCCACTGGCTCTTCTTGGCAAGATATTCTTTCTGGCTCAGAATTTCTCCTGCATGTTTGCAGCCTTTTGCTTCGATCGCGGCTACCAGTCTGTCGGTTGCCGGTCCGTTGGCTGCACCGTCATCAAAGGTGTCAAGCCATTCTTTTGCAGCTTCTGCGATCTCGTCTGTTTTGTCGGTGTCGATAAATGCTTTCACCTTATCTTTCAGGCTGTCACGGATTACATTCTGTGCAAGCAGCATGCCGTAACCGAATTCCGCTGCATCCTCGAACAGGGAGTTGGACCATGCAGGGCCCTGTCCTCTCTTGTTGACCGTATAAGGAGTAGACGGTGAGGAGTTGCCCCAGATAGAGGTACATCCTGTTGCATTGGCGATATAAGCCCTGCTTCCGAACAGCTGGGACAGCAGTTTTGCATACGGTGTTTCTCCGCAGCCTGCGCATGCGCCGGAGAACTCCAGCAGCGGCTGTTTGAACTGGCTTCCCTTGACTGTTGTTTCTTTGAATTTGGCTGCCGTTTCCGGTTTCTCATCGATGGTAAGACCGTAAGCAAAGATATCCTGCTCAGCCATCTGAGTCTCAAGCGGCTTCATGACCAGAGTCTCTGCTTTCTTGTTGCCCGGGCAGACGTTGGTACAGGATGCGCATCCTGTGCAGTCCAGGGCAGAAAGTGTCATAACGAACTTGAATCCCGGAAGACCGGTCGCATCTTTGGCTTTTGTGCCTGCAGGTGCCTTTGCCAGTTCTTCTTCCGTCATGATCACCGGACGGATCGCTGCATGCGGACATACATACGCACACTGGTTACACTGGATACAGGTATCTGCATTCCAGCAGGGAACATCTACTGCAATACCGCGTTTCTCATAAGCTGCGGTACCGGAAGGAGTTGCGCCGTTGACATATTTCATAAATGCGGATACAGGGATATTGTTGCCTTCCTGTGCGGAGACCGGATTCTGGATCGTGTTGACGAAGTCCAGAACTTCCGCTCTGCCTTCCGTCTTTACAACACCGAGTTCTTCATATTCCGCGTTCTTCCAGTCATCAGGAACTTCAACTTTAACAACCTGCTGCGCACCTGCGTCGATAGCGGCATAGTTCATATTGACGACATCGTCACCCTTTCTGCCGTAAGTCTTCTTGGCAGCTTCCTTCATCAGTCTGATCGCATCTTCTGAAGGAATGATATTGGCCAGCTTAAAGAAAGCGGACTGCAGGACTGTATTGATCCTTCCGCCGAGGCCGATCTCCTTGCCGATCCGGATACCATCGATGGTATACAGATTGATATTATGATCTGCGATGTATTTCTTTGCCTGGCCCGGAAGATGTCTGGACAGTTCTTCCGTATCCCATGCGCAGTTCAGAAGGAATGTTCCGCCATCCTTCAGATCCTGCACCATGTTGTACTTACGTACATAAGACGGATTGTGGCAGGCGACAAAATCAGCCTGGCTGATCAGATAGGTGGACTTGATCGGGGATTTGCCGAATCTCAGATGAGAAACGGTGACGCCGCCGGATTTTTTGGAATCATAATCGAAGTATGCCTGTGCATACATATCCGTATTGTCGCCGATGATCTTGATGGAGTTCTTGTTGGCGCCTACAGTACCGTCGGCTCCAAGGCCCCAGAATTTGCAGCAGACCGTACCTTCCGGAGAAGTCACCGGCTGATAGGAGGTATCCAGGGAAAGATTGGTGACATCATCGTTGATACCGATGGTGAATCTCTTCTTTTCTGTATTTCTGAATACGGCAATGATCTGTGCAGAGTTCGTATTCTTGGAACCCAGACCGTAACGGCCGGAGAATACAGGAACATCCTTGAACTCGGATTCATGAAGAGCAGCGACTACATCCAGCCACAGCGGCTCGCCAAGGCTGCCCGGCTCTTTGGTCCTGTCGAGGACACTGATTCTCTTGACAGACTTCGGGATGGCATCGATCAGATGCTTTGCACTGAACGGTCTGTACAGACGCACTTTTACGATACCGTATTTGCCGCCTTCTTTATTGAGGAAATCAATGGCTTCTTCCGCAGTCTCGCAGACAGAACCCATGGCGATGATCACATGCTCAGCATCCGGAGCTCCGTAATAGTTGAACAGACCGTAGTCGGTACCGATCTTGGCGTTTACTTTATTCATATACTCTTCCACAACTGCCGGAAGAGCGTCATACGCTTGGTTGCAGGCTTCGCGAACCTGGAAGAAGATATCCGGATTCTGTGCGGAACCCATCTGGCAGGCTCTGTTCGGATTGAGAGATTCTGCCTTGAATTTGGCGATTGCTTCCAGATCGACCAGATCTTTCAGGTCTTCATAATCCCAGGCTTCGATCTTCTGGATTTCGTGGGAAGTTCTGAATCCGTCAAAGAAATTGACAAAGGGAACTCTGCCCTTGATAGCGGAGCAGTGTGAAACCGGGGTCAGGTCCATGACTTCCTGAACGCTGGATGAGCAGAGCATAGCAAATCCTGTCTGTCTGCAGGCATAGATATCGGAATGGTCGCCGAAGATGGAAAGTGCATGGGTTGCAAGTGCTCTGGCGGATACATCGATGACTGCCGGAAGCATTTCACCGGCCATCTTGTACATATTGGGGATCATGAGCAGCAAACCCTGGGAAGCTGTAAAAGTGGTAGTAAGAGCACCGGCTGCCAGAGATCCGTGAACGGCACCGGCCGCACCAGCTTCTGACTGCATTTCGGTAACAGAAACTTCCTTGCCGAAAATATTCTTCAAGCCTTCCGTTGCCCACTTATCAGCCAGTTCCGCCATGACAGATGACGGGGTAATCGGATAGATGGCAGCAACATCAGAGTAAGCATAAGACACATGAGCCGCAGCTGTGTTGCCATCCATGGTTTTCATTTTTCTTGACATATAGTATTCCTCCGTTCACATACTAAAATAGGTTCAGTTTATTGTATCAAATACCATATTCTTTCACAAGCAAATTTCTTCTCTGCACGCAAGAAATCCGATTCTTCTTGTAAAAAGTGGATATCAGCACAAGACCATATCCTGAAAACGCATTCGCTGATTGTTTTCAGGATATAGCTTATGCCGGCTGCCGGAATTTCATAAAAAAGAGTATTTTTTTCTTGCGTGTGAGATGGAAATAAGGTAAAATACTTCTGCTGTAAAGCAAATTGCGCCCGTAGCCCAATGGATAGAGCGCAGGCCTCCGGAGCCTGAGATGCGTGTTCGATTCCCGTCGGGCGCATTTTTTTGTCCTTTTTTCTTTTTATCTGCTCATCAGGCAGTGATCCGGTTCTCCATCCTGGAATACAGATAAACATGATCTGACAGAATATCTTCTGTTCCCAGGACATTCCTGTTTACATCCTGCACCATGGCATCCGCTTCCTCTCTGCTCAGCCTGGAATGCACCGGGACAAGCAGTACTTCATGGATGCTGGAAGGGATGATATACAGATCATCCTCCAGCTCCTCAGACAGATCCTGAAGCAGTTCATATTGCAGCATATTCACAGCGCCGTATCTCCTGGGCTCATTGGACAGAAGATACATAGGGGAACGATCATCGTCCTCCAGGGCATCCTGCAGAATATCTTTTTCCTCCTGCAGATCCACCATTTCCAGAAACACTTCCTTCACTTCTTTCAGGTAAACGCCCAGCATACCCGCAGTATTGGACATGGCCAGCGGAAAAAGATCCTGAGTGGTCTTCCCCCATTGTTCCAGCATTTCTTCTGTTACTTTGCTGCTGTACACATGTTTTTCCCTGCCTACTACTGCCGTACAGTAAAACACAACAGACAGATCAAAAAATTCAATTGTTGCCGCATCCTCCAGATATTTCTCATTGACTTTTGTATTGAACAGCTTGCAGGTAATGCTGTTCTTAGCTTTTTCAAAAGAGCAAAAATCAGGGAACGAAGGAATAGGCATATTCTTATTGCTGTCATGGATCTGGAGGATCCGGTCCGTGATCTCTTCCAGGGATACACCTTCCTGATACCATTCGTAAAGATCATCCAGATAGATGGTCGGTGAAGGATCCCTCTCATTTTCCACGATCAGGAGGCCGTCCCTGACCCGGTCATTTGCCTTAACCATCTGAATGATCTTCACCTGAGCCTTTCTTGCTGCTGTCTTTTCGATCATTTTCTTTTCCACATCATTTACAAATTCCTGATACGTCATAGTATCTCCTTTCTTTGATTAATCTACGCGCACACAAAAACACGGCCGTGCTCTTTCGCACACAGCCTGTGACCGTCCGGATCTATGTTTGATGATGTGAAATAAAAAAGAAGTTCTTTTAGATTGTAGTGTAATACACCTTTTCCTGTCAACAGAAAACCACCGCCGAGGCGGTGGTTTTTAAGCTGCTGTCTTCCGATTATGCCCTGGAGAGATATTCTCCGGTACGGGTATCGATCTTGATCATCTCGCCCTGTTCGATAAACAGAGGAACGTTCACCTGTGCACCGGTCTCCACGACCGCGGGCTTGGTTGCACCGGTAGCGGTGTTGCCCTTGAATCCGGGCTCTGTTTCCGTAACCTGGAGCTCGACTGCCGTAGGCGGTTCAACGGAAAAGATCTTTCCCTTGTAGGAGCAGATCTTAACCAGTTCGTTCTCTTTCACGAACTTCATGGAATCACCTGCATCCGCATGGCTTAACTGCACCTGCTCATAGGTACTGGTGTCCATATAGTTATACATATCCCCGTCATCAAACAGGTACTGCATCTCTGCTCTGTCAATATGTGCATTTTCAAATCGTTCCGTCGGTCTGAAGGTACGTTCCACCACGCCTCCGGAGATGATGTTTTTCAGTTTCGTTCTGACAAATGCTGCGCCTTTTCCGGGTTTTACATGCTGGAAATCAATGATCTGATAAACATCCCCTTCAATTTCCACTGTTAATCCGTTTCTGAAATCACCAGCTGATACCATAACTGTATTCCTCCGATCTTTTTCTGTCTTGCTTTATTTTACAAGGTAAATCCCAAACTTTCAACTATTTCCTTGCAGATATCTTCTATTGTCCTGTCGTCTGTACTGATCACCAGATCGGCCACATTCTGATACAGCTGTTCTCTCTCCGACATCAGACTGTTGATGTATTCCAGATCCATATTGTCCCCTACCAGAGGCCGTGTCCTGTCATTCTTGATCCGCTGGATGATCGTTTCCGGTCTGGCAGTCAGGAGAATAATGATCCCCTTCTCTTTGATCAGCTGGACATTTTCTTCTTTCAGAACCACGCCGCTTCCCAGGGAGACAACCCGGTAATCCTTATTGATCACTTTCCGCAGATACTTGGTTTCCTTACTGCGAAAGACTTCTTCGGAACTGGAATTAAAGATATCTGCAATGCTCTGGTGTTCTTTTTGTTCTATGTAAGCATCCAGATCTGTTTTGCTGAGTCCGTATTTGTTGGCGAGGCAGTTGGCAACCGCTGTTTTGCCGGTCCCCATAAAACCGATCAGGAACACTCTCTTATAATTGTCATGGATCACATTCAATACGGTCTTCAGATTGTCAATATTGATCTGGCCCGGCGCAGATGCCCTGGTAATGGAAGCAAACGAAATCGCGCTTTCGATGAATTCCCCAAGAATCCTGGTGATCATCCCCAGATGCCCCATGGAGATCGCTACGACAGGACAGCTGGAATAATTGCTGGTCATCTCTTCTGTGGCATTGACAAGACTCAGTACATCCTTCTTGCTGTTCGGCATATATGCCACTTTAATGATGTCAGCTCCCATCTTTTCCATATTGAGAAACGTTTTTAGGATCTCGGACTGGGTCGGTGTGGAATTGAAATCATGCAGGGACAGGATGATATGCGCACCCATTTCCTTCAGCATGGGGATCAGGCTGGCATCATCCTCAACGACAGACTGTTCGACATCGATGATTTCAGCATAGCCCCCTTCCGCCACGAGCCGGAGCATTTCCACATAGTAACTGATGGGGACTTTTACCTTTCCGCCTTCCTCGAATCTGCGGAAGGTGAAGATCAGCGGTTTGAGTGTGATCTCCCGCAGACGGATTAGGATATTTTTCAGTTTTTCCGGATCCTGCACATGTTCATAATGGTCTGCGCGGAATTCCGCCATATCGCAGGCGGCATCATTGCTCCGCTGTGCCAGATCAAGAATCTCCTCTTCGGTGTCGCCGATGATCAGTGCACAGATCTTCGGTCGGCCCTGCCCTATTTCCAGGTTCCTGATTTTGATCACTTTGCCCATAGCACCCTCCTTTTCACCGATTTGATATCCGCATCAATCCAGTTGGTCAAACTGGGAATTATACAGATCTGCATAGAAGCCGCCCTTTGCCATCAGCTCGTCATGACTTCCCTGTTCAATGATATCGCCGTCCTTCATAACCAGGATCAGGTCAGCATTTTTGATCGTAGACAGCCGGTGGGCAATGATAAAGGATGTCCGATTCGCCATCAGGCGGTCCATTGCCTCCTGGATCAGTTCTTCCGTTCTGGTATCGACAGAGGAAGTTGCTTCATCCAGGATCAGGAACGGAGCGTCTTCCACCATGGCTCTCGCTATGGTGATCAGCTGTTTCTGTCCTGCAGAAACACTTGCGTTTTCATCAAGGATCGTATCATATCCTTTCGGCATGGTCATGATAAAATGATGGATCCCCGCTGCCTTGGCTGCCTCGATGATCTTCTCATCCGATGCCTCTTTACTGTACTTGATATTATCTCGAATAGTTCCCTCAAACAACCAGGTGTCCTGAAGTACCATGCCGAACAGCGCATGGACCTCTTCTCTGCGCATCGTGTTGATCGGAATACCGTCGATTGTGATCTCACCGCTGTTCACTTCGTAGAATCTCATCAAAAGATTGACCATCGTCGTCTTTCCGGCGCCGGTAGGTCCTACGATAGCGATCTTCTTTCCGGCAGGTGCCAGCGCGGAAAAGTCATGGATGATCGTCTTGTCTTCATTGTATCCGAAATTGACGTGCTTGAACTCGATGTCTCCTCTTGCCGTCCCGTAAGGGATCCGCACCGGAAGGCTCATATCATCCGGAAGAGACTCTTCTCCCAGGAACTCAAAAACACGTTTGGATGCTGCCGCAGTGGACTGCAGCTGTGTAAAGACCTGACCTAACTGCTGCAGCGGACCGGTGAACAGCCTGATATAGATCATGAAGGCGACAATGACGCCGAAAGTGATCTGCCCGTTGAGTGCCATGACGGCGCCGACTACACAGACTGCCACATATCCCAGATTCCCTACAAATGCCATTAACGGCGGCATCAGTGCCCCGAAGAACTGAGCTTTCCATACTGCTTCCGTAAAACGGTTATTCAGGTCATCAAATTTTCTGCCCTCAAACCCCTGGGCATTGTATGCATTTACCACATCATGTCCGGCGTAGATCTCTTCAATATGCCCGTTCAGTGCTCCCAGCAGTGCCTGGGATCTGACAAAGAACTTCTGAGATCTGCTCATGATCATAAACATAATGAAAAATCCGATGAGGGAAGCCCCGATGGCCACCAGCGTCAGCTGCCAGCTGACGGTGAACATGATGATCAGGACACCGATAAACTGGGTACCGGACTGAAACAGGTTCCCGACGGAAGTCGTCATGGTCTGCCCGATCGTATCCACATCATTGACGACCCTGGAAAGGATATCACCGATCAGATGACTGTCAAAATACTTCAGGGGCAGGCTGTTGATCTTGCGGATGATCTCATTTCGAAGTCCATAGGATGTCTTCTGTGTGATCACCGTCATTAAAAAGCCCTGCATGTAAGACAGTACCCATGCGCAGCAATAGATGACCACCAGGGTAATGGCGATACGGGTGATCGCGTCCATGTCCATTTCTCCGGTAAGACCCACCTGGATGATATCTGCAATACGGCTGATATTTCTGGGGCCGATGATCGTAAAGATCGTTCCGCCCATGGCGCATATAACGGCAATCATCAACAGGACCGTGTATTTTCTGATATATGTGATCAGCGGAACCAGAAATCTGAGACTGGCTTTTTCTCCATTTCCTCTACGCATGTTCCAGTTCCTCCTTTGACAGCTGTGAATAAGCGATCTGACGATATACCTCGCAGGTCTTAAGCAGCTCTTCATGGGTGCCGATCCCTGCCATCCTGCCTTCATCAAGCACAATGATCTGATCCGCATCCTTTACGGTTCCGATCCGCTGGGCAACGATCAGGATCGTTGCGCCTTCCGTCTCTTTTCTCAGTTCGCTTCTGAGTTTCTTATCGGTCCTGTAATCCAGAGCGGAAAAGGAGTCATCAAAGATGAAGATCTCCGGTTTCTTGCAGATTGCCCTGGCAATAGAGATCCTTTGTTTCTGTCCGCCGGAGAAATTGGTTCCTCCCTGGGCGACCTCAGCCTGGATACCGTTTTCCTGTTTGCTGACAATATCCAGTCCCTGCGCTACTTCCAGGGCATGAAGGATATCATCATCCGTTACATCATATCTGTAATCATCGCCATACCGGACATTGGATGCGATCGTCCCTTTAAACAGGATCGCTTTCTGTGAAACATATCCGATCTTGCTGCGAAGGTCTTCCAGTTTATATTGTCTGACATTGATACCGTCTACCAGGACTTCTCCTTCTGTGGCATCAAAGAAACGGGGCACCAGATTAACCAGAGTACTCTTGCCGGATCCTGTGGAGCCTATGAAAGCGATCGTATCTCCGGGCTGTGCCGCAAAGGATATATTGGAAAGCACCCGTTCCTTGGCATCCGGATAGCTGAAGCTGACATTTCTGAATTCCACTTTTCCCTTGTCCGTATCGGAAGGAACTCCTCCTTCTCCATCCAGGATCTTGGTTTTCATGTTCAGTACTTCCTGGATACGTCCTGCGGATACCTGGGCTCTCGGAAGAAACATGAAGATCATAGATACCATCATAAACGCCATGATGATCTGGATCGCATAAGCCATAAAGACCACCTGCTTGCTGAACGTATCGATCTTTCCCATAAAATCAGGCGTATTCCGGATGATCGAAGAACCGACCCAGTAAACCATCAGGGATGTCATACTCATGACAAACTGCATGGTCGGCATCAGAAACGCCAGTGTCTTTCCTGTAAACAAATGGTTTTTGGTGATATCCATATTGGCATGTTCGAATTTGACTTCCTGGTAATGCTCCGCATTATACGCCCGTACGACACGGATACCGGTCAGATTCTCCCTGGTGACCAGGTTCAGCCGGTCTGTCAGTTTCTGGATCAGTTTGAATTTCGGAGTCACCAGAGACAGAACCGTCAGGATCGTGATCAACACAACCACAACTGCGATCGCTGTGATCAGGATCCACTGCCAGCCCTTGTCAAGGATCTTAAAGACCGCCCAGATCGCAATGATCGGTGCTCTTAAGATCATCTGCAGTCCCATGGAAATGACCATCACGATCTGTACGATGTCATTAGTAGATCTCGTCACCAGGCTGGAGGTGGAAAAGTTATTGATCTCTTCCATGGAAAAACCCGCCACTTTATCATAAATGGTTTTTCTCAGTGTCCTGGAAAACAGTGCCGCGATCTGGGCTGTACAGTAGCCGATCACAACGGCACAAAGAGCGTCTCCCAGCGCAAACAACAGCATGGCGCCGCCGGCTGCCCATACATCTTTCATGGCTCCGCCGGTTTCCACCAGCTGTGTGATCCTGGTCATATAATCAGGAAGTGTCAGCGTGCACCACACCGAGACAATGACAAGCACAAAGACTGCTGCCGCAAAGCACAGTTCTTTTTTTCCTAAATACCGAAATAGTTTGACCATAAAGCTGTCTCCTGTATATAAATGCTGCAAAATGCAGTATCTGATGAATTCCTTTTACAGAGTAAAGGATACTGCAGATTTTAAAACATACGAGATGAGATTACAATCCTTTTATAGGATTCATAAGACGCCTGGATGCTTTCTGGCATAGGCGGAATAAAAGATCTTTACAATAAACTCCCCGGCTCTTTTCAATCGGATATGAAAAAGAGGGTCTTTTTGAATCGGTTTCACCAGGATGGAACGGATACCGGCACGATTGGCTCCCCAGATATCCGTAAACAGCTGATCCCCGAGAAACAGAGTCGTTTCCCGGTCTGTGTTCATCTGTTCCATTCCTTTTTCATACCCTGCTGTTCCCGGCTTTCCGGCATTGCAGATATAAAGGCTCTCTGTCTTTTCCGCAAACGGCGCAACCCGGCCTTCATCATTGTTGGAAAGAATACAGGTTTTCCAACCCATCTGATGCAGCATCGTAAAAAGAGCCACCGATCTTTCATCAGCCGGAGCTCCGTGTTCCACAAGGGTATTGTCAACATCCGTAAGAAGTCCTCTATACCCTTTCTCATATAGTTTCCTGAAATCGATCTGGTATGCCGACCCGGAATAAATCGTAGGATAGAATTGTTTGAACATAAAATAAGGGCGGTAATCCGATCAAATCACTGTAAAGCTTTGATCTCTTCGATAAACGTATCCACATCCTGGAACTGTCTGTAAACAGATGCAAACCGGACATAAGCAACCTGGTCCACTTCCTTGATCTTGTCCATCACGATCTCTCCGATCGTGCTGGATTTTACTTCTGTTTCTCCCAGGGCAAAGATCTCATTTTCGATCTCATCAACCGCTTTTTCAATGGTTTCCGCCGTCACGTGTCTCTTATAACAGGCCTGCAGGATTCCCTGCTCGATCTTATGCCTGTCATAACTTTCCGTATTGCCGTCCTTTTTGATGACCATCAGCGGGATCGACTCAATTTTCTCATAAGTCGTAAACCTCCGGTGGCACTTCTCACACTCGCGCCGCCGGCGGATTGCCGTCTTGTCATCATTATGACGGGAGTCTAACACTTTTGAATCCAAATATCCGCAAAATGGGCATTTCATAACAATGATATTTTACAGGAAAATCGTATGAATTACAATCTTTTTAGCTGTTACATATTTGCTGTGGGCTTCACCTGATATTCCCCTGAAAAACGCATTCGCTGATTGTTTTTCAGGGGAATATCAGGTGAAGCCCATATAAGTTACAGCTAAAAAAGCAGGAGATCCATAGGATCTCCTGCAAAATATCATGTTCTTTTGTCAGCCTGTGATCAGGCAGCTGCCTCCTTGGGAGGTTTGCCGGAAACTTTCTTGGCTGCATTGATGGCTGCACGGGTCTGCATCGTATCAAGAGAAATAGCGGCCAGAAGGACGATACCAAGAACCACGTAGATCCAGTACTGGTTGAAGTTCAGATAATTCATACCGTACTGCAGGACACCGATCAGGTAAACACCAACAACCATGTTGCTGATCTTACCGCCGCCGCCGCCCATCTTGACGCCGCCTAACATGGCACCTGCCATAACCGTAAATTCATCACCGACACCAAAGGACTGCTGTACGGAACCGTTCTTCATACCGATATTGACGATCTGAGCGATACCAAAGAATAAACCTGCAAGTGCGAAAACCGCAATACGCATCTTGGCTACGGATACACCGGACAAAGCAACCGCATCCGGATTGGAGCCCAGTGCATAAACGTTCCGTCCGAAATGGGTCTTGTTCAGGATAAAGGAACCGATGGCAACCATAATGATCATAACGATCACGCTGGTCCTGAGAGAGGAAACAATCGGAGTTCCGCCGAACGCCTTGAAGGCAGGATCCAGCTTGGAGAACACTTTGCTCTGCCCGCCGGTAAGCAGGTAGGTAGCGCCCTGGAACAAGTACTGGGAACCCAAGGTGATAATGAACGGGAAAACGGCCAACCATGAATACATCACACCGTTAAAGGCAGACAACAAAATGGCAAGAATGACACCTGCCGCAAACGTGATCAGGAAGAAGGTTCCGCCTCCTTTTGCATTACCGTCGATCAACGCCATGACCATACCGACGGTGGACAGCAGATAACCTGTGGACAGGTCCATTGCACCGCCAAGCATGATAAATGTAATACCTACACCAACGATCACCAGATATGCTTTCTGGGAGATCAGAGTCGTCAGGTTACTGATATCAAAGAAATTCCTGTTTGCCATGGTATATCCCAGTATCTCGAAGACCACGAGTACAAGGATCAGCACAAGAACCATGATATATTCCTGAAAATAATCTTTAAGTTTTTTCTTCTGCATTTTAATTACCTCACCTTATTTCGATGCACCGCCCGAGGAAGCCATATCCAGGATCCTCTCCTGAGAGAACTCTTCTTTCGTGAGTTCTCCGGCAAGACATCTTTCACCGAATACCACAATCCTGTCAGACATTCCAAGAAGCTCTTCCATATCAGAGGTGACCATGATGACACATTTACCCTCTTCGCACATACGGTTCATAAGTTCATAGATCTCAAACTTGGCGCCTACGTCTATACCCCTTGTAGGCTCGTCGAAGATGATGATATCAGACTGGGTGGCCAAAGCCTTTCCTACTACGACTTTTTGCTGGTTACCGCCTGACAATGTCATAACCTTCGTTTTATTAAGGTTTGGTGCTTTAATGCGCATCGCCTTACCGTAATAATCAGCAATTTCCTTTTCCTTCTTCATATCAATAACGCCCATGTGGGAAATCTTACCCAGCACATTATAGACGATATTCCAGGAAATAGTTTCCTGCAGGAAACACCCTTCTCTCTTACGATCTTCCGGGATCAGGCAGATACCGTATTTGTGCATCGCCTCATTAGGCGATTTGATATCTGCTTTCTTGCCGTTTACATATACTTCGCCCCATTGTTTTTTCTCGGCGCCGAATACAACTTTCATGATTTCGGTACGCCCGGCGCCAACCAGGCCGGATACTCCGAGAATTTCTCCATGATGGGCTTTGAAGGAAATATTCTTGACTTTATTTCCTGTCAGATTTTTCAGTTCAAGGGCGACATCTCCGATCTGCGCATTCCTCGGAGGGAATGTCTGGGTCATCTCACGCCCTACCATATATTTGATCAGCTCAGCACGGTTGGTATCCTTGGTCATCAATGTGGTGATATAAACACCGTCACGCAGGATAGAAACACGGTCTGTAAGCTCGAAAACTTCGTCTAACCTATGGGAGATAAATATAATCGCTACGCCTTTATCGCGAAGCTGGTTCACAATTTTGAACAGTATTTCTACTTCCGCTATGGAAAGCGGTGCAGTCGGTTCATCCAGGATCAGGATCTTGCATTCTTTGGATACTGCTTTAGCGATCTCTACGATCTGCATATGTCCGGGCGTCAAGTTGCGAACAAGAGTAGACGGATTAATATCAACACCGAAATCATCAAATATCTTTTTCGCGATCTCGTTCATCTGTCTTTGATTGACAAATCTTCCAAGCTTTTCGCCGTAGCAGATATTTTCAGCCGCACTTAAAACATCGATCAGGTTAAACTCCTGATAAATACACTCGATACCATGCTGTCTTGAGAGTGCGGGGGTCATGGCGTTATAGGTCTGCCCATCTACGGTAATCGTGCCGCCGTCGGGAGCATGAGCGCCTGTAATCGTTTTTATAAACGTTGATTTTCCGGCGCCATTCTCTCCGATCAGAGCATGAACCTCTCCCGGATAGAAATCTATAGAGACATTATCCAAAGCGACAACACCGGGGAATACTTTCCTTATGCCTTTCAGAGATAATGCCGGTACTTTTTCAGCCATAATCAGAATCCTCACAAAAAAACTAATCTTTTATTTATACGGCACAGGGCCTAAGCCCTGTGCCAGATTCTTAAAGTCCGGGAAATACCCGAATAAATTAATACATAAAGTCAGGTACTCTGTACTCTTCTGCCGGGTTCTCCTGTCCCTGCTGCCACAGAAGATTGAAATCATAAACGTTCCATGCGGTGATATCATCATAGTATGCATCGCCGTATGTCCAGCTGTAGTTTTCGCTGCCGCAGACACCGAGAAGGATAGCTGCCAGCTTGCCGCCTGTCGGGGAGTAAGCCGGATCGTTCTGATATCCTGCTGCCCAGAAAGCTTCGGTTTCTTCCGGAGTTCCTTCAGCACCATAGGAAGCAAATCCCTTGATAGCATTTGCGGAATGATCTTCCTTTACTTCTGCAACGAGCTCAAGGAATGTAGGATCCTGGCTGTAGCACGGGATGACGCAGAAATCTGCAAGGTCAAGGCCTTCTGTCTCAGCATAGGATTCGATAGCTGCGTTGATACCCATAGCTTCGTCCGGCTCATAGCAGATGAAGATACGGCAATCCGGGTTAGCGGAAAGAGCACCCTGTGCATTGCTGAATGCGGTATCGTATGCAGAGTTGCCATATGCCTGTGTAGCAGATACAGTAACCAGATTATCGGATTTCTCGATCTCGCCCATGATAGCATTGGAACGATAGATACCATCGATGATTCCTGTATAATAGTCAACTGCTACTTCATACTTGCCGTCAGCATTGGTAGGAATGTTGCCGCCTTCAGCGACTCTCTTCTCTACCCAGTCCTGAGCTGTCTGAACAGCGAACATACCGGTAAGGTCGTAAGCTGTTGCAATGAAGCCTGCCAGCGGATATTCCGGAGCAACGCCCAGCATATCGATAGCGATACCGGCTTCACGAGCCTGCTGGCAAACATCTTCCAGAAGTTCCGGGTCCATAGCGGCGATCATCAGAGCGCCGACATTGCCGGCTGAGATTGCCTGCTCTACAAACTCCACCTGTTTTGCCGGCTGTCCTTCAGCATCCTTTGCTGCATAGGTCCAACCTTCTTTTTCCATTTCGTAACCGCAGGAATCTGCATGCATCATAAGTCCCGGTACGCCAGTGGTAGGAAGAATAGCCCATACTTCCTTGTGGCCGTTCCATGTGAACTCGGGAGCTTCTGCAGCTTCTTCAGCCATTACCGCGCCAGCCATGGCAAATACCATAACTGCTGCCAGCAGAATTGCTAAAAACTTTTTCATTATAGTTACCTCCTATTTAATATGTGTGAGTACAATATATGTACCCTGATTAACAAATAAATTATATTATCTGCTATTTTCGAAGTCAATTTTTATCACATAGTACTGAATATATTTAATATTTTGTACACTTTTTATGCACTTCCGATAAAGGCTGACTCAAAAACTGTTTATTATAACACCCGGTTATGTCAGATGATCCGCTTATTTCGGCTGCTGGATCAGTTCCACGATCGTACCGCTGGGGTCATTGATGAACAGTACATGATCCGCGCCCATATTGACTTCGTGAGCGATTTTGCCGCCGAATTTGGCGATCTTTTCCTTAAAAGGTTCCACATCATCAACCGCAACTGCCAGGTGCTTGGTCCCGCAGACCTGAAGATCCGCGTTCGGTGTCCACCTGTACTCCGGCTGCGGCTTCGGATCATCGTATTTAAAAAGCTCGATCTGATATCCGGTGGGATGTTCGATAAAATACAGATGCGCTCCCAGAGGCGGTACATAACCCTGATCATACACAGGTTTGAATCCCAGTACGTTCTCGTACCATGCGAGGGCTTCTTCCATATCCCTCACGCTGATCCCCGTATGCAATGCTTTAATCACTTCTCCTGCCATAATTACACTCCTATTCTCAAATGAAAACTTATCTTTCGTATCGATTCTAACGCATGTACCTTAATAGGACTTTATAACGATACATGAAATTTATCTTTTCATTCCGATACGATCAATTTTCCGCCGCTGTGAAGATCGTACTCACCGGCTTTTTCGCCTTTTGCGCAGATCGTAACCCCAAGAGGCGCATCGATCTGATTGAGGAATATATCACTTGTAAAAGTAACCTCAGAATCCCTGTCCGCATACCAAAAACTCCTGGCATCCATAGACAGCTGCGCGCCTTGGATCGCTCCGGTCAGATAGGTTTTTGTCAGTGTAACCCTGAGTTCGCGGGCAGCGTCTTCATGCAGGATATCCCCTTCCAGCCGCATTTCTTCAAATGCAGCCTCAATGCCGAACGGGTTCTCCGACGGAAGAGTCCTTGCAGGATCGTCGTTTTCTTCTGTACGTAGAATGACACCGATATCGGAAGACAGCTCGCATCTTGTAAACCTGAGGTCCGCATTTTCGCTTCTCACCAGTACCACTTCCTTCCCGGCAGAGATCTGGCTGTCCTTTACTTCCATTTCTCCCACCTCTTCCGGCAGGCCGTTCACATTATGGATAAGAGCAAAATAAGTTCCATTCTGGCAGACACATCCCGAAAAATGGCCGTCACCTTTTCCTGCCAGGATGATCGACATATCTGCCACATCAAAATTGCAGCGGTTGAAATACACATGGCAATCCGGATCCGCATAGGCTCCATATCCCCGTTTTGTCGCGATAATATCGCAGTCATTTGCTTCAAGATACAAGAATCCTTCTGCGCCTTCCGTGGAAAGTGCTCCCCAGCCATCACAGATGATCTTGCTGTCATAGAAATAGCTGTAAGAATTGGTCATGGTACAATGGGCACGGCTGTTCCCTTCGATCAGAAGACTGGACGGAGGCGTTGCCATTGGCTCCGTAATCGGATCATATTCGTCTCCCCAGGGCTGGCCGTGAGACCAGAGCACGGAGTCATAGACATACAGTCTGGATCCTGTTTCCGCTGTGGTACAGAAACGACTTCTGCCGTATCCGTTGATCACTGCGTTTTTAATGGTGACGGTAGCTCCTTTTCTTGCGGAAACGCCGGTATCCGGACCTCCCACACCGCGCCCGTCGCCTTCCAGGGTGATGTATGCGTTTTCGATCACCGCATCCGTATTTTCCCCTTCGCAGTATACGCCGCCGTCCTTTCCGTCATATCCTACCACCTTGAGGTTATAGATATGCTGACCGTCCGTATCACAGCTCATCAACGCTTTTTCGTTCACGATCTGCACGTCCCCGTCACGAATCTCGATTGCAGCCTTTCCATCCGGGTATCCGGCGAACCAGTCAAATACTTCTCCGCCGGGATTCAGGATCTTATTGACTGCTGTCACCAGATCAGAGACCTTCAGGGTGATCTGCGCATGTTCCTGCTCTTTGTTTTCTTTCTTTTTTCCGATGATCTTTTCTGCCATATAAACACCTGTTCCTATTCTATAATAAAACCGACTGTGCGATCCGGATCGGCATACTACCGATTTCCGTCATTATGCATAAATTATACTATTGTAATCTTTCATAAGCAAGGCAGTTTGCTATATAAATGATGCGGCCAGCCTGCTTCATCCTGTTTCATATAGAAGGATTAAAAAATGAAGCTACTTTGTCCGCTGTTTCCTTAAATCACCCCCTCCAAAATATCCATGTATTAGAAAAATACAACTTTTCTTAAATTCCTGGGTTTTTTCAAGCCTAATTTTAGAAAATGCTGAACAACTCCTGCGCTTGCTCCGATTTTCTAAAAAAGTCCCATAAAAAAGCTACCTATTTCAGGAAATCATGTTTTTTTCTAATACATCACCATTTTCAGAGGGTATTTTTTAGGAAAGACACCAGGGAAACGGCTCACAGGCAGCAACAAAAAGGACTGCTGCACTTTCGTACAGCAGTCCCGGTTCAAAACAAGGTCTGATATGTTGTATTACATCATTCCCATGCCGCCGCCCATGCCGGCTCCACCGGCGGGCATAGCAGGTGCAGGTTCCTTGATATCGGCAACAACCGCTTCCGTGGTAAGATAGGTGGAAGCAACCGATGTTGCATTCTGAAGTGCGGAACGGGTCACCTTTACAGGATCGAGGATACCGGCTTCCACCATGTCCACATACTTGTTAGCCAGTGCATCGAAGCCTTCGCCTTCTTTCATTTCCTTCACTTTGTTAACGATTACAGCGCCTTCCAGGCCGGCATTCTGAGCAATGCAGAACAGCGGAGCTTCCAGTGCTTTCAGGACAACCCTGCCGCCGGTCTTCTCATCGCCTTCCATACCGTCCACCAAAGCAGCCACTTTCTTTGCAGCATGGATGTATGCGCTTCCGCCGCCGGCGATAATGCCTTCCTCAACTGCTGCTTTTGTTGCTGCCAGGGCGTCTTCCATACGGAGTTTCTTTTCCTTCATCTCGGTCTCGGTTGCTGCGCCGACTTTGATCACTGCAACACCGCCGGACAGTTTTGCAAGTCTCTCCTGCAGTTTTTCCTTGTCATAATCGGAAGTCGTTGTTTCGATCTGGGATCTGATCATCGCGATCCTTCCCTGGATCTCATTCTTGTCGCCTGCACCGTCAACGATGATGGTATTTTCCTTGTCTACCTTGACAGATTTCGCGCGGCCGAGCTGCATCATGGTAGTTTCCTTCAGATCAAGACCCAGTTCATCAGAGATGACCTGTCCGCCTGTAAGGGCAGCAATGTCTTTCAGCATTTCTTTTCTTCTGTCACCATATCCCGGTGCTTTAACGGCTACAACCTTGAATGTGCCTCTCAGGGAGTTCACGATCAGGGTGGTAAGAGCTTCGCCTTCGATATCTTCTGCAATGATCAGCAGTTTGGCTCCGGATTTCACGATTTCTTCCAGAAGAGGAAGGATATCCTGGATATTGCTGATCTTCTTGTCTGTGATCAGGATATAAGGATCATCCAGTTCTGCTTCCATCTTTTCAAGATTGGTGCACATATAAGCGCTGATATAGCCGCGGTCGAACTGCATGCCTTCTACCAGATCAAGCTCTGTCTGCATGGTCTTGGACTCTTCGATGGTGATCACACCGTCGTTGGTAACTTTTTCCATGGCATCGGCTACCATCTGGCCGACATCATCGCTGCCAGCAGAGATGGCTGCTACTCTGGTGATCTGCTCTTTGCCTTTAACCGGGCTGCTCATGTTCTTCAGAGCTTCAACTGCGCAATCGCAGGCTGCCTGCATACCTTTTCTGAGGATGATGGGGTTGGCGCCTGCTGCAAGGTTTCTTTCGCCTTCATCGATCATGGCCTGTGCAAGAACGGTTGCAGTGGTTGTTCCATCACCTGCAACATCATTGGTCTTGGTAGCAACTTCCTTGACCAGTTTTGCGCCCATGTTTTCGAATTCGTCTTCAAATTCGATCTCCTTTGCGATGGTAACGCCATCGTTGGTGATCAACGGACCGCCGTACGGCTTGGAAAGAACTACATTCCTACCTTTCGGTCCCAATGTTACTTTGACTGTATTAGCCAGTGCGTCTACGCCTTTTCCGAGGGCTTCCCTGGCTTCAGCACCGTATTTGATCTCTTTTGCCATTTATAATGCCTCCTGTATCACTGATTATTCAACAATTGCCAGGATATCGTCCTGACGAACAACAACGTACTCTTCTTTTCCCAGTTTTACTTCATTGCCTGCATATTTGGAGTAGATTACCTTATCATCTACTTTCACGTTCATGGTAACTTCTTTTCCGTCGATCACTCCGCCAGGTCCTACTGCTACAACAACAGCAACCTGAGGCTGTTCCTTTGCCTGTCCCGGCAGCACGATACCGGATGCAGTCGTCTCTTCTGCTTCAACATGCTTCAGTACAACTCTGTCTCCTAATGGAACTAATTTCATCTTTTTGCCTCCTTATCGATTTATTAGCACTCAATAATGTTGAGTGCTAACCTAGTGCATATATTACCCCATCATGATCTAATTTGCAAGACCTTTTTACGATATTTTTGCACAGAAAATGTGTTTCTTTTCCCTTTTCTTCCTGTAAAAAACGCCCCGCCTGGCGGCGGGGCAGCAATGGTTGAAATGTCAGGTCCGTAAGCCTCAGTGTCTCTTCAGGAAATCAGGGATCGTAATATCCTTGCCCTGGTTGTTCCTGCCGGATGCACTGTTGGATGTTCCGAAGTTCATCGGCTGTCTGGGCTGGCTTTGTCTTCCTGCAAGCAGATCAGCACGCGGTTCCTGAGTCTCGGCCGGTCTTGCAGCCGGAGCCGGACGTCCAATCGGAGATACAGGTGTGTTATTCAGTCCGGAAAAACCGGTGATCGGAGAAGCAGCCGGTCTCGGAGTAGTACCTGCAAATCCGGAAGTAGCCGGTGACAGGGACGGTTTGAAACGATTCTCTGTTCCGCCCAGTGCGGAAGCAGTCCTTACCGGTGCGCCATCGTTGATGCCGGTCGCGATCACAGTGATAGAACATGTATCAGCCGGTTCCGACTCATAACGGGCACCGAAGATGATATTGGCGCCGTCGCCTGCAAGTTCCTGTACATAGGAAGCAGCGTCATTGGCTTCGATCAGGGAAATGTCGCCGCTGATATTCACGATCACGTGGGAAGCACCTTTGATGCTGGTCTCAAGCAGCGGAGATGTGACCGCTTCTTTGACTGCATCCTCTGCCTTGGTATCTCCTGTTCCGGTACCGATACCGATATGGGCGATGCCCTTGTTCAGCATGACGGTGCGGATATCCGCAAAATCGAGGTTGATCAGAGCCGGTACATTGATCAGATCAGTGATTCCCTGTACAGACTGCTGAAGCACTTCGTCTGCTTTCTTGAATGCATCTGCGATAGAGGTACGTCTGTCAACGATCTCAAGCAGCTTATCGTTCGGGATAACGATCAGGGTATCCACGACTTCCTTCAGCCGTTCAATGCCCATAAGAGCGTTATTCATACGGGTTTTATTTTCAAACCGGAACGGTTTGGTAACAACGGCAACGGTAAGGATCCCCATGTCTTTTGCAACCTTGGCGATTACCGGAGCTGCTCCCGTTCCTGTTCCGCCTCCCATGCCGCAGGTGATAAACACCATGTCCGCACCGGAAAGAGCTTTCTGGATGATCTCGATACTCTCTTCTGCAGCCTTCTGTCCAACCTCAGGCTGTGCTCCCGCGCCAAGACCCTTTGTGAGCTTTTCTCCGATCTGGATTACAACAGGAGCTTTACTGAAGGATAAAGCCTGCTTATCAGTATTGATGCCGATAAATTCAACAAGCTTTACAGCGTCTTCACCTTCCGACATTCTGTTAACAGCATTATTACCAGCGCCGCCGACACCTACAACAAGTATCCTTGCGCCTCTCTCTGCATCATAATCAAATTCTGCCATTTATTTTATCCTCCAATTATTCCAATGATAATCTTTTTATTTATAAACTATATATTTAATCCTGTCAAATTTCAACAGAAAAATCATCAGTTTGCCCGGAAAGTATAACCATAGTTATTGGCATTTCCGTTCTGCATAAACAGTGTTCCGCTCTGTCCGTCCAGCTTGCTGATAAAATCAGCAAGATCCGAGATCTTGTCATCGGTTTTCTCATTTTTCCCCAGTTGGATCTCCAGAAGGCCTGTATAGACCGTGACCATCCGGTTCTCGTAGACGATCTTGTCCGCGCGGATCTCCTGTTTGGAAAGATCAGACGCAACCCGCAAAACATAATCAAGCGCAGTCTTTTCCTGCGCCTGAGCAGGTTTTCCGTAGGTCAGTTTTGTAAAATCAACCCCCGAGATCTCGGGAATACCGGAAGGACGTCCCGAACTGTTGGAACATACAATACTGTTTTTATCCAGGGACAGATAGGTGTCTGCATAATATACATAAGCGACACCGTCCCCAGCTGAAACCGCGACTCCTTCTGTGGCAGATACGCTTTTCTTCCCGTTTCCTCTCAGGGTGCAGATCAGGACCACTGCCCCTGCCAGAATGATGATCAATATGAAAATGACAGCAATACGCCGCTTCAATCAAAATGCCTCTTTTCCTACTGTTCCGGCTGCCTGTTTACAGCATAGCCCGTATCGTACACATTGTCTTTGGACCTGTCAACCCCTTTTTTTCCGACTGCCATGACCATTCCGATCTCGGTCAGAAGGATGAGCAGGGATGTTCCGCCGTAACTGATAAACGGAAGCGGCACACCGGTATTGGGGATCAAATTTGCCATAACGGCCATATTGATGATCGTCTGGAGTCCGATATGTGCCGTAACGCCTGTGATGATCATTTTACCGAACAGATCCGCTGTTTCATGATAGATTTTCCGAAGCCGCAGGATCAGGAGCACAAACAGGACGATCAGGACGATCCCTCCGATAATCCCCAGTTCTTCACACACGATGGTGAAGATCATGTCCGTCTGAGGTTCCGGTATAAAATCTTTCTGAATGCTTTTTCCAAGGCCTCTTCCAAACCATCCGCCGGAGCCGATCGCGTAAAGACCCTGCTGGATCTGGTAGCCCAGATCGGAAGTGTTGCCTTCCAGATCGAGCCATGCGCTGATCCTTCCCATTCGATAAGGGAACAGCAGGATCAGACCGATGGATGCGGCTCCTGCTGCGATCAGTATCGTGATCAGATACCGGATTCCCGGACTGATCACCAGCAGCATACAGAAACCGATTCCGAAAATAATAACAGCCGTTCCCAGGTCCTTGGTCAGGACCGCTACAAAAGCGGCTGCCGCGATAATGATCAGGATCGGAAAGATAAAGCCTCTTCGTTCCCGAAGAAATGAGCCAAGACGGATCTCTTTTCTTCGGGCGAAGAATTCTTTTACCGTGATCCGTTCCAGGTTGTTGATCTCATGAAAATATTTGCAAAGTACGGCAGCCAGGGTCATAACCAGAGCTGCCTTCAGAAGTTCGGAAGGCTGAAAATTGATGGGACCGATCTCGATCCATCTTTTTGCACCTTTGATGTTTCTTCCAAGCACCATGGTTGCCGCAACAGCCACCATGGACAAACCAAAAGCGACCACGGATATTTTATAGAAGAATCTGGCAGGAAGACGGCTCACCACAAACAGGACCGCAAATCCGATCAGGGCAAAGATTCCCTGCTTTTTCACCAGGTCCAGATCATAAGAGCTGGCGCTGTACTGCATGATCAATCCCAGTACCACCAGGACAGCAACGATCATCAGGAGTGTCCAGTCCAGCATTCTCCGTTTTTCTGTTTTTCCAGGTTCGTTTGTACTCATAAACGGTTTACCAGATCTTTAAAGATTTTCCCCCGCTGTTCGTAACTCTTGAACTGATCCCAGCTGGCGCACGCAGGTGACAGAAGAACGGCGTCTCCTTCCCCGGCAAGTTCCGCAGCTTTTTTAACCGCCCGTTCCAGGTCGTGTTCCATATGCACATGAGTAAACCCGCACGCAAGCGCAGTATCTTTGATCTTCTGGGCGGTAGCGCCGATCAGGATCATTTCCTTGACCTTTCCGTTGAACCCCATGATCCAGTCCGTAAAATCAGCGCCTTTGTCGTACCCGCCGGCGATCAGGATCGTTGGGGCAACCATGGATCCCACGGCTTTGGAAGCCGCATCCGTATTGGTTCCCTTCGAATCGTTATAATAGGAAACATGATCCTTTTCACAGACAAATTCGATGCGATGCTCTACAGCATGGAACTTCTTTACAGTTTCCGCGATCACAGGTATGCTGACGCCGGCGCAGATCCCGATGCAAATGGCAGCCATCACATTTTCCACATTGTGATCTCCCATAAGAAGCATGTCGTGCCGGTTCATCACAGGTACAACACTGCTGCCGTCAGAATACATGATCATATCACCGTCCAGGAAAACACCTCTGGCCGGTTTTTCCAACCGGGAAAAATACATGACATTAGATCCCAGTTCTTCTGAGAGAGACAGCAGATATTTGTCGTCATAGTTGATCACGCAAGTTTCATCCGGTCTCTGATTCACAGCAATCTTCATCTTGCACCGCGCATAGTTCTCGAACGTTCCGTGCCGGTCCAGGTGGTCCGGAGTCAGATTCAGCACTGCGCAGATCTCCGGATGGAATTCATCGATCGTTTCCAGCTGAAAACTGGAAACCTCCGCTACGGTTACGCTGTCCTCTCCGGTATCCAGAGCTACGGAAGCAAAGGAGGTTCCGATATTGCCCACAACATGGACATCGGGAAATGCAGCTTTCATGATCTCACCCGTCAGTGCAGTCGTAGTTGTTTTCCCGTTTGTACCGGTGATCGCGATCACTCTGCCTTTGGACAGTTCATAGGCGATCTCCAGTTCACCGATCACGGAAACGCCTTCCTCTTTCGCCATTTTTACAAGTGGGTGGTTCACTGAGATTCCCGGGCTCAGGACCAGGACATCAATGTCCTTCAGGTCCTGTGCAAGGAGAGTGCCTGTCAGCACTTTTGTATGTTCCGGAAGATGAAGTTCTTCCCTTACAGCCTGTTTATCCAGGTCCTGATTCCCATCAAACAGGACCATTTCGATCCCTGCTCTGCGAAGCAGTTCCGCAGCGCCTTTTCCGCTGATCCCAAGTCCGAAAACCAGTACTTTTTTTCCTGTCAGATCCATAGTCTCTTACCTCGTCTGTTTTGAAAGATCATGCTGCAGCCAGCACAAGGCCGGCAAATGCGATCATGCAGCCAATCAGTGTGATCACACTGAACACCGTCACAACCTTTGTCTCTGACCATCCGCCAAGTTCAGAATGGTGATGGAGAGGCGACATCCTGAAAATCCGTTTTCCATGTGTCAGTTTAAAATATCCTACCTGCAGGATCACGGAGATGATCTCGGCAAGATAGATGAATGCCACGAAGATCAGCAGGATCGGTATATCCAGTACCAGAGCTGCTGCCGCCACATAGCCTCCCAGTGCCAGGGAGCCGGTATCTCCCATAAACACCTTGGCCGGGAAACAGTTAAAGCACAAAAAGGCGCATAAAGCACCTGCCATAGCCAGAGAGGAAGCCGTTATTCCGCTTCCCAGCAGCACCGCGGCTGCTGTGAAAAAGCCGGCGATCACAATGGTAACAGAACTGGCCAGTCCGTCCAGCCCGTCCGTGAAATTCGCGCCGTTCACCGTACCGAGAATGGCAATGACAACCAGGGGATAGAACCAGCCGCCGAAATTCACACTTCCCAGGAAAGGCACTACAATAGATGTTCCCGTTCCTGTCAGGCCAAAGTAAAGAACCATCGCAATCGTGATGATGATCTGCAGACCCATTTTCTGCCAGGCTTTCAGTCCTTCCGACTGATGATGCCGAATCTTTAACAGATCGTCAAAAAATCCGACCGCCCCGAACAGCAGCGTCACCAGAAGAATCACCAGGTTATTCAGATCCATCCCAATAAAAGGAACGGTTCCGATGAGCATTGCGATCACGATCGCAATCCCTCCCATGGTGGGAGTTCCGGATTTTTTCAGATGGGACTGTGGTCCTTCTTCCCGCACATTCTGTCCGAATTTCAGTTTGTGCAGAATAGGTATCATGATCGGGAGCATCACGACTCCCAGAATAAAACTAATGGCAAATGCCAGCACTACCACAATACTGTTCACGATCTATCAACTCCTTTATCCTGTTACCACCACTGCTCTTCTTCATAGACAGGCTCATCTTCATAAGCCCCGTAATCATAATCGCCGCTGTAGTAATCCTCCTGTGTATATACATCCTCGTATTCGTAATCGTATCCGTCATCTTCCCAGTAGCCGTCCTGGTCATCCTCCCAGTAGTCCTCCTGGTCGTCTTCCCAATATGTATCGTCGTCTTCCTGGTAGTCTTCGCTGTCGTCGTTATACTCGTCCGGCTCTTCTTCGTCTTCGTCCGTATTGTCTTCGTCTTCGTCCGTGTCGTCTTCGTCTTCGCCGTCCTCGGTATCCTCGCCGTCTTCTTCTGTCTGTTCGTTCTCCTCGTACGGGTCCGGTGATCCTTTTCCGGTCGGATCGTAATCCATGGATGCCGGCTCCGCGTTCAGGTACGGCAGCACTTCGCTCATGATCCTGCTGAACAGTTCGCAGGCATATTCACTGCTGCCGTCACCGCCCGATGCAGGTTCATCGATCACCACATAACAGACGACCTCCGGATCCGCATAAGGGGCAAACCCGATGAAGGAGGCAACCCACATATCTTCGTTTCTCTTTCCCTTCTGGGCAGTTCCTGTCTTGCCTGCCGTAATATAGCCCGGCACAGCCGCCAGTGTTCCGGTACCTTCCGTGACCGTATGTCTGAGAGCCTGTTTGATAAAATCACAGGTCTCCCTGGAAACCGGTCTGGACACCACCGTGCGGCTGGTGGATTTGATCTGCTCGCCGCCGGCGTTATAGATTCCTTTCACTACAAAAGGCTTGTAGTATGTTCCCCCGTTGATCAGCGAACAGAAAGCGGACGACATCTGTACCATCGTCACGTTGAATCCCTGCCCGAATGAATAAGTGGCAAGGTCGATATCTGTCAGGGATTCCCTGCCCCGCATCAGGCTCTTGCTGTTCAGTTCATTCGGCAGATCAATATCGGTCAGCGGTCCGAATCCGAACTTCGCCTGGTACTTGGAAAAAACGTCGATTCCCTCTGCTTCCGCAATATCCATCATTGCCATATTGCAGGACTCAGACAGGGCATCTGTCAGAGAGATCTCCCCATGTCCGTCGATCTGGGCGCAATGGATGATATAATCCCTCATGGGGACACTGCCGTCACAGAAGAAGTAATCATCTTCATCGATGATCCCCTCTTCCAGCCCGGCGGCTACCGTAAACGCCTTGAATGTGGAACCCGGTTCATAGGAATAGGAAATGCAGTAGTTGTCCCAGTTTTCCGAAAGGACTTCATTGGTCCTCTTGTCATCGTCATGGATATATTCCACTTCTTCCGGGGAATACCTGACACTGAGGTCCCTGGGATTGTTCGGATCGAACCAGCCGGAATCCGCCATAGCGAGGAATTCACCCGTATCCGCCTTCTGTATGGTGACAGCAACGGTTTTGGCGCCGGATTCCTCCAGCATCTCCATCATATGCTTTTCAACGATCGATTCAATATTGTAATCGATCGTCAGCTGAATCGTATCGCCGTCCTGCGCTTCCCGGTAAGTACTCTCTACCAGGTTGTTGTCATTCAGATAGCTGTATTTTTCTCCGTCCGTTCCGTTCAGTTCGTCATCATAATATTTTTCAATACCATACTGGCCTACGCCGTTTGCCGTAAAGCCCAGTACAGAACTGGCAAACGTTCCGTACGTATAATTTCTCCGGTATCCTTCTTCCAGCCAGGCGCCTTTCACCTGCACGATCCCCGGAGCCTCTTCCTTCGAAAGTCCCAGGAATTCCCTGATCTCTGCGGAAGTCTTCTGCCTGATCTCGTTGAACTGTCTGACATCATTATAAGTCAGGCCCGTTTTCAGCACGATATACCGGCTCTCCGGATTATCATATGCCTTCTGGATCACCTCATCCCTGGCGATCCCAAAACATTTTTCGATCATGGCAGGCGTAATATCCAGATAGTTCCTTCCCTCCGTCAGCAGGACCGGAGCATCCAGGATCAGTTTATACTCCATTGTACTTGACGCAAGAAGGATATTGTTCCGGTCAAGGATATTGCCTCTTCTGGCCGAAATGGATACCACTGACCGGGAGCGGTTCATAGTCGCCTGGGCATAGGATCTGCCGTTTACGAGGTTAATCAAAAAAAGGCTTATGGCAATACCTGCCATAGCTGCTATCATGATCACCGTAATAACATTAAACCTTTTTTTCAACCTTCCGGCTGTCGTTTTATTGTCTGGTCTCATATTAATCAGCGGGTACTTTCGCCACCTGCTGCAAATATTCAGTGTCTTTCGTGCTGTATGTAACAACCTGGGAAAGACTGCTGCGCACCATGCCCAGTTCTTCGGTTGCGACTGAAATAACATAATTCAGGTCAACGGAACTGTCGATCTCGTATTTCCTGGCGTCATTGGCAATTGTCAGTTCATCCAGCTGTGATTCCCTTAACGTCACTTCTTCTGCCAGGGTACTGCTCTTTTCCATGGTCATCAGCAAGGCGGTACATAAAAAGATCACGACAATGGAACCGATCACACCGAGAGCAACAAATCTTGCTTTCTGTCTCGCAAATGCTTTTGCAGCAGAAACAGATGCAGCTTTTTTCCTGTGCTTTTTGATTCGGACAGGCGCTGCCTTCTGGGGAACGCTCTTCCGTACCACGTTTCCCTCTACGATATCTCTATGTCTTCTGTTTTGCTGTACCTGTGCCTGAGACATCATCGCATAATACTCATTTGCTCTTGTTCTGCAACCCATTCCTGATAAATCCTGCCTGTATGTTCCTAACTTCTTTCAAAAACTCTTAATTTTGCGCTGCCTGCGCGTTTGTTTCTCGCACATTCTTCCGGTGTCGGTACAATGGGCTTCCTGGTAATAACCTTCCCCCGGGATACAGCCCCGCACACACAGACCGGAAAATCCGGAGGGCAGGTACAGGGGTTTTCATTTTCCCTGAACCGGTTCTTCACGATTCGGTCTTCCAGCGAATGAAATGTAATGATCGCCAGCCTTCCTCCGGGCTTTAACAGACCGATCATGGTATCTATGGAGGAATCCAGAACATCCAGTTCTGAGTTCACTTCGATCCGCAGTGCCTGAAACGTCTTTTTCGCAAATCCCTGCTGCCCCTTGCGAACAGCGGCTGGGATTGCATGTTCTATGATCTCTTTCAGCTGCCCGGTGGTTTCGATCGGAGATTCTTTCCGGGCCTCCTCAATATGCTTTGCGATATTATTGGCAAACTTCTCTTCGCCGTAATCACGTATGATCCTCGCCAGATCCTCCCGCGAATAGGTATTGACCACTTCTCTCGCGGTCAGGGCTGACTGCTTGTCCATCCTCATATCCAGCGGTGCGTCTTCCCTGTAGGTGAATCCTCGCTCCGGATTGTCGATCTGAAAGGACGAAACTCCTATATCCAGAAGGATCCCGTCCACCTGATCGATCTTCAGATCCTGAAGGATCTGCTTGATATTTGCATAATTGTCTTTTACAAGAGTGACCTTCTCTTTAAAGATCGCAAGTCTTTTATAGGAAGCATCCAGCGCATCCTGATCCTGATCTATGTCGATCAGGCGTCCTTTTCTCAGCTTCTGGATGATCTTGAAAGAATGACCGCCTCCGCCTAGTGTTCCGTCAACATAGATCCCGTCCGGGTTAATCTTTAAACTGTCCAGGGTTTCGTTTACCAAAACCGACTCATGTTTAAATTCCAAATCCCCATTCTCCCATCTGCTCGGCCAGGTCATTTACATTGTCAAATGTGGATATGTCGGTCCATTCGTCCTTATTCCAGATCTCGACCCGGTTTCCTGCTCCGATCAGAACAGCATCTTTGTCCAGCTTTGCATAGTCCCTGAGAACCTGCGGAAGGAGTATCCTCCCCATTTTGTCCGTTTCCGCTTCGGTGGCGCCTGCCAGGAAGAACCTCGTAAAATTACGGGCGTCTCTCCTGGCAACAGGCAGGCTTGTGAGTTTTCCTGAGAAACTTTCCCACTCAGATGTTGAGAAAACCCACAAGCAGCCGTCAAGTCCCTTTGTCACGATAAACCGGTCACCCAGTTTTTCCCGGAACTTTGAGGGGACTATTATCCTGCCCTTGGCATCTATGGAATGATTGTACTCACCCATAAACTGCATAGCTTACCTGTTACCTCCCAGCGACTTTTCTACAGTCTATACTTAAGAAGTTCCGTGCCCTTTTCTCTTGCGAGACTTTACCACTTTCCTCCATTAAGTGCCACAATTCACCACTTTTGAGACATATTAACCCCCTATACGAAAAAAATCAAGCACTTTCGGGTGAAAGCACTTGATTGTAAAAGATTATTAATATTCTGTTTTTTTACTTGTGGATAACATGTTTCTGCCGCCGCGTTATCCACATCCAGTCAACAAAAAGCTGTTATTTACTCCCTGTCTCCTTCATACATCTCTGTCAGTTTCTGGTTGGAGGCCAGGAAATAGATCAGACATAAAATGTTCTGTACAACTGTAGAGATCGGGGTGGCAAGTCCGATCACAAACAGGGAACTGCTGATGCTTTTCAGGAAAAAGGCAGCCGGAATCCTTACCGCAACGCCCACAATCCCCTGAATAAAGGAAATCCCCGTTTTTCCGCAGCCGTTCAGGTAGCCGATAAAGCCGAACAAAGAGGAACATAAGAAGCAGTCAATCGCGAAAGCCTTCAGATAATCCGCGGCAGCCACCATGATATCCGGATCAGAGGTAAAAATACCTGTCAGGATCGTTCCGTTAAAGAACGAAAGGATAGACATAAGACAGGAAAATACAAGACTCATCCAGACAGTATGGACAAATGCTCTCTTTGCCCGATGAAGTTTCCTCGCTCCCACATTGTGTGCCACAAAAGCCGACAGAGCCTGCAGAGCCGCATCCGGAAAGAGCATGATAAACGTAAGAAGCCTTCCTGCGATCCCGATCCCGGCAGAGGCGATCAGTCCCAGTGTATTCAGGATTCCCTGAAGGATCATAAAGGAGCCGCTCACGATCAGACTCTGCAGAGCCAGCGGGGTACCCAGTTTCATGACAGCAAGGGCAATCCTCTTATCAAACTTCAGAGTATCCTGGTTCAGTTCGAAAGGAAGTCCCTTTTTTCTGGCGATCACATAGGAAATCACCACGCTGACCGCCTGCGCAAAAACCGTAGCGATCGCTGCGCCGGCAGCAGCCATATGGAAAACGCCTACCAGAAGAAGATCTCCTCCTACATTGACCGCACAGGCAATGGCAACAGAGATCAGCGGCGTATTGGAATCTCCGATTCCCCGGAATACGCTTCCCAGGACATTGTAAGCCACAATGAAGATCATTCCTATGGCGCAGATCCGGACATAGATGACGCCTTCCTCCAGCGCCTCCTGCGGTGTCTGCAAAAGGATCATTCCCTGCCGTGCGAAGATCAGCAGCAGAGCTGTGACCAAAAGGGCAATGGCGGCAAACAGGATCACAGTCGTTCCTACGATCTTCCCGGAATCTTTTTTCCGTCCCTCACCAATGGCCTGACCCAGTAGTATAGTAGTACCCATGGCAAGAGAAGTGATGACTGCCTGAATGGTATATGTCAGGGAGCCGCCCACCGATACGCCGGATACATTCACCGCTGTCCCGAACTGTCCTACGATCATCAGGTCCACTGCGCTGTACAGCGACTGGATCATAAGGGCTGCCAGAACAGGACCCATAAATTTAACTAATGGCCCCAGAACAGGGCCATTAGTAAAGTCGATCTCTTTTTTTGTTTTTCTTGCGATCTCTTTCATAAAGGGATTACATCATCTGTTTTGCAACTTCTTCAGCGAAGTTTTCCTGCTTCTTCTCGATGCCTTCGCCGACTTCAAAACGAACGATATTGGTAATCTTGATATCCTTATCGACAGATTCCAGATATTTGCCGACGGTCTGCTTGCCGTCTTCTGCCTTTACATAGATCTGATCCAGAAGGCAGATGTCTTTCAGCTGCTTGGTGAAACGGCCTTCTACCAGTCCGCTGAAGATCTTGTCAGCAACGATGGAATCTTTGTGCTTCATAGCCTGCTCCGCAACAACTGCTTTCGCTTCCTTGGAAAGGAAATTGAACAGGTAGTTCAGGTTGTTCTTCTGCTCTTCGTAGATAGCAGCATCCTGCTCTGACCATAAAGACTCGCTCAGAACCTTGTCGATCATTCTGACCAGGATCGGCTTTGCAAGAGTTTCCGGTGTATTCAGGGAGCTGTCGATCACAACCTCTTTCAGGTCTGCCAGTTCTTTTTCAGACATGTTATCCCTGCTGATGTACTGCGGGTTCATAGCTGCAACCTGCATTGCGACATTCTTCAGGGCTTCCTTGTTGGCGTCATTGTTCTGTGCTGCTGCTTCTACCAGAACGCCGATTCTTCCGCCGCCGTGTACGTAGCCGACTACCAGGCCGTCGGATTTGATCCTTGCAAATCTTCTGATAGAAAGGTTCTCACCGATGGTAGCGATCTGGTTGACCAGTTCTTCTCCGACTGTTCTTGTAGGATCATTCAGCAGTTTGTCATTCTTCAGTTCATCAACATCTACTGCATCAGATGCATAAACCTGCTCTACAACTGCCTTGACAAAATCCTGGAACTTGTCTGTCTTTGCCACGAAGTCTGTTTCAGAGTTTACTTCGACGATCGCTGCATTTTTATCTTCCTTCACAACCAGGGAAACCAGGCCTTCTGCTGCGATACGGCCGGCTTTCTTGACTGCCTGTGCCTCACCGCGCTTACGAAGGGATTCCACTGCCTTTTCCATATCACCGTCATTCTCGACCAGTGCATTCTTACAGGCCATGATACCAGCGCCTGTCATATCTCTTAATTCTTTTACCATTGCTGTGGTTACTGCTGCCATTTTCGTCTCCTTATATATAAACTGTAATTATTCTTCTACTGCTGCTTCTGCCGCTTCTTCTTCCTCGGCTTCCGGTGCTTCCACGACATATTCCATACCCTGGTTTGCCTCGATAACAGCATCTGCCATCTTGGAAACGATCAGTTTTACGGCGCGGATCGCATCATCATTGCCCGGGATCACATAATCCAGTTCTTCCGGATCACAGTTGGTGTCACAGATACCGATCAGGGTGATGCCCAGCTTGTGAGCTTCCTGTACGCAGATCTTTTCCTTCTTGGGATCAACTACGAAAATAGCATCCGGGAGTTTTCTCATTTCCTTGATACCGCCAAGGTTCTTCTCCAGTTTCTCCTGCTCTTTTCTGATGGCGATAACTTCCTTCTTCGGCAGAACTTCAAAGGTGCCGTCTTCTTCCATCTTCTCAATGTCTTTCAGTCTCTTGACTCTGGACTGGATGGTCTTGAAGTTGGTAAGCATACCGCCGAGCCATCTCTCGTTGACATAATACATACCGCAGCGTTCTGCTTCGGTCCTGATGGCTTCCTGAGCCTGCTTCTTGGTTCCTACGAAAAGGATGGTGCCGCCCTGTGCGGTGATATCGGATACTGCGTCGAATGCATCATCGATCAGTCCGACGGTTTTCTGAAGGTCGATGATATAGATACCGTTTCTCTCGGTATAGATGTACGGAGCCATCTTGGGGTTCCATCTGCGGGTCTGGTGTCCGAAATGCACACCTGCTTCCAGTAACTGTTTCATTGAAATAACACTCATTTAATTTTCCTCCTGTTTTCTTCCCCACGCCCTGTTTCTGAGGGGACCGGACCGAGTATATCCGGCAGGGCCCGCAGAAAAGACGTGCGTGTTTATTTCACAACTTGCTTATTCTACTGTATCGTTTCACAAATTACAAGCAGTTCTATCTGTTTTTTGTATTTTTTATTCGTTTTTTCTGCATGAGCTCCATTATAACGAACCCTGCGATCCCGACCAGAGTCAGCATGATCCCGATCGTCAGCCCCGAAGGCCAGTACCGGAACTCTATCGTATGCTCTCCCGGCTCAAGGTCCACGAGGATAAAAGAGTTTTCCAGATCCCGGTAAGCGCTCTTTTGTCCATCGACAAACACCGACCACCCTTTATCATAAGGGATCGTGGTAAACAGGACCGGACGATCTGAAACAAAAACCTGTCCCTTCACATAGGTATCCTGAAACTCTGTGATCTCCATCTGATGCGCGCTCAGAGTCTGCATGGCTTTTTCATACAGGTCATAATCCATGATGGCAGGATAGGCTGTGACCGTCGGGGAATCCACATCATTGCTTGTGATCGTAACGACATCTCCGGTTTTTACATCTCCCAGATCGATGATCTGCGGCGTTTCCAGGGAATCAAACGCTCCTTCGACCACATTCTCTTCATCCGTCTTGATGGCTGTTCTTACATTTTTAATGCTCCCTGTCAGATACACAAGACATCTTCCGTCTTTCTGTACCGTAAACGATGCTGCTTCCCCGCTCACACTGTCCATGGTCTCAAAGACGCCTTCCGTTTCTGCAATATCCATAAGCAGACCGTTCTGATAGCCGAACGGATTGGACATTGGCGCGGCAGTACTGTCAACATCATGATCTACCAGAAATCCCAGGGACAGCGCATATTTGTTTCTGTAGAGGTTGTATTTATCATAGGAAGAAATCTTTGTCATCAGAGGATCTGATTGCTCACTGTCCGAGATCTCATACTTCACCCCCAGAAGCGCCTGGGTAAACGGTGTATGCCCGGAATAAGAGTAGGCGTTGATCCTTCCCTGCATTCCCAGTCTCGTGAACAGGTCGGAATTGCCTTCCACCGTGGTGGAAGAAAAGATGGAAGCGCTGTTGTAATCATTCCAGGTTCCGTCATTCTTGGTTCTTCTCTGTACCTTTTCCACCCGGAAGAAAGAACCGTCTTTCACTTCGGAAAGCATCTCCCGGATTGCCTCGTTATCGGACGTATAGACCGTCCGGCTGGTCGTCGAATAGCCGGTCGCATTGGTATTGATCACGGTTTCCGCGATCATGATGAGCAGCAGGAAGATCATGATAACCGTCCCGGAGATCTTCCGGTTCTTCAGCAGCACACAGATCGCAAGATACAGCAGGATAAATAAAACTCCCAGGAAAGCATTGCCCAGCGTCAGAGTCTCCGATTCATAGAGCTTCTGCAGCAAAAAGACGCCGCCGATCCCCATAACTGCGCAGATTACGATCTCTCTTGTACGGAATCGCCGGATTCTGAGCAGTGCCTGATACCCCATGACAAGGACCAGGAAGATATAGATGAAGGAATATCTGCAGGGCAGGCTGTTGGGAAAATGGAACCCGTGCCAGACAAAAGTCGGGACATTGAACATGAAGCTGAAGGCCAGCAGACAGATCAGCAGGGTCTTTCCAGCCTTTTCCCTGGCGGAGATCCCCCGGCAGATCCAGTAAAGAGGCACCAGTAAGAAAAGTGCCATTGTACAGTAAATATTCGGAAAATGACCGCTGAACACAGCCGGTTCCGTATTGATCAGGGATTTCGACAGCATTTCCAGGACACTGTAGTACGCCGTCATGGATGTCGGGAAGGATGAGGACGAAGATGCCGTGATCAGGAGATTGCACAGTGCCGGGAAGATCAGGAACATGGACAGGAATCCCGCGACTGCGGAAACCAGGATAAACTGGCAGCAGCTGTACATCACATCATAACTGTTCCTGAAGGTTCTCTCACAGATCATCAGATAGATGAAATAGAACACCAGGAAAATACAGATCATGATGGAGATATAATAATTGGATATGATACAGACTGCCAGGCTGATCAGATACAGCCTTGTCTTTCCTTCCTTCACCAGCGCTTCCAGACCATACAGGATAAGTGGGAACAGGACCAGACAGTCCAGCCACATCACATTCCAGCTGAAAGCCGCCATATAGGAACTCAGGGCATAAAAGCATCCGAATACCGTGGCCGTATAGTCATTGCGTTTGTATTTGCGGATCACGTACCAGGCAAAGATCGCGGACATCAGGCCGGATTTCAAGATGAGCATGCTGTTCATGAATTCCGGGACCATCGTATCCGGGAACAATCCCAGCAGCCAATTGACCGGAGATGCCAGATAATAGGCATAGGTGCTGGCGAAATTCGTCCCCAGCCCTATGTTCCAGGAATACAGAAGACTCCCTCCTGTCTGGAGATTACGCTGGAATTCCCTGGTAAAAGGAGCGTACTGGTGATACATGTCGCTCCTAAGATAAGTGCTCTCGCCGAAGGGGAAGACTCCCCTTCCGATATACAGGATCAGAAGGATCAGGATGGGAATGAGAAATGCCATGATGATCGGCAGTTTCCTGATCAGATACTGCTTCCAGCTTCCTTCCTTCGGTTTCGGTAAACTTATTTTCATATCTTATGTCCGCTGCCGGATCCTGGCTCCGGGTCCTTCTCTATATTTGTTTCATCAGTCAGATAAACGGGTCTGTCCTTAGATTCCATAAAGATCCTGCCGATATAGCTCCCGAGGATCCCGATGGACAGAAGGATGATCCCGCCCATGAACAGAAGTATGATCAGAAGCGTGGCATACCCCGGGACATCAACCCCGTTCACCAAAGTCTTTATCAGGGTAATGATAATATAGATCACTGCAAGCAAGCAGATCACTGCGCCGGCTAGAGACACCATCCTGAGGGGGATCACGCTGAATCCTGTAATCCCGTCAATGGCGTAGGACAGGAGCTTCCGGAAATTCCATTTGCTCTGCCCCGTTGTCCTGGGTCCCTGCACATAATCCACCCATTTCACACGATATCCCACCCAGGCGAACAGTCCCTTGGAAAACCTCTGGTTTTCACACAGACTGAGCACGGCGTTTACGAACTTACGGTTCATACACATATAGTCCGTCGCGCCGGTCTGAAGCTTCACCGTTGACATTTTGTTGTTGATACTGGTAAACAGCCGGGACATGAAGCCAGGGTACCGTTTGGCGCCGCAGGCATCATATTCGCCGCATCCCACATAGTTCAGCATCTGCGGGATCAGTTCCGGCGGATGCTGCAGATCCGCATCGATCAGGATCACCATATCGGCCGAGGAATACTCCAGTCCCGCATAGATGGCTGCTTCCTTTCCGAAATTCCGGGAAAAGGAAATATATTTCACCCGGGGATCTTCCTTCGCAAGAGACCGGATCACAGACATTGACCCGTCGCTGCTTCCATCATTGACAAAGATAAAAGAGATCGCATAGTCCTGAAGGCCGCCTATAATGCCGCCCACAACCTCATGGAAACGTCTGATTCCTTCTTCTTCATTATAAACAGGTACGACGATCTGTGCTGTTTTCATCCTTACTCCATCACTGTCAGGTCATATTCATCCCAGGCAGATGTATTAAATCTCATTTTATTATAACGGGCAAAGTCCTCATAGGCCTTCTGGAACCGTTCTTTTTTGGCATCCGCGATCATACGGTTTTTATTTGCCAGGGATTCCGCTACTTTGTAATCCTCCAGGCAGAAGATAATATAATATCCCTCCCTGGTCTCAATGATCTCGCTGACCTCATTGTCCCGAAGGGCAAAGGCCTTTTCTTCCATAGCCGCCTGCAGAGTACCTTTCATGATCATCAGGTCCTGTACCGGAACATATCCATAGTTGCTGCAGACCGATTCAAAGTCAGCGCCGCCTCGGACTTCATTGCGCATCTTCTCAGCTGTTTCAATTCCATCTTCTGACGGGATAAAGACATAGCTGATCTCGATCACTTTGGTATCCGCTTCGCTGATCTCCATGCTGATGTTTTCAGACAGCTTCTCATAGACTTTGTTGTAGTATGTCCGCTTGATCATCAGATCCAGGGCGTCTTCCCAGGAAATGTTGTAGCGGGCAAGGTTGTACCGGCTGTTCAGGTTCTCAAACAGAGCCTGCGCGTCAGTCTCTGCCTTTTCCCGGTCCTCTTCAGCGATGAACACCGTCAGGGACTGAGCCATGACTTCCGCCGCTGTATACCGGAGCAGTTCATCCGTCACTGTGCTTTTCAGATATTCGGCCAGTGTCGTATCTCCGATATTGCGTGTCCAGATCAGCGCGTCATCCGCATCCTTGTAATTCTCCTTGGCTTCCAGCAGGGCAAAAACGCCGGTCCCCATGGAACATCTGTTATTGTTGATCTCCAGGAGCGTATTACTGCCAAGCGGATGCGTTACCTTGATCTCCGTACAGCCGCTGAGCATCACGCAGGCAAGCACCATGATAAGCACTGAAACAACCAGCGATATGCATTTTTTTCTCACTTCCCTGCCTCTCATTTCCACGGATCCCTTTCAAAAGCTGTCTATATATTGTGCAAAAAAACGCTTCATATTTCAATCTTTTTTTATTTAAAAGAAGTTGTTGAAATCCAAAATGTTTTATGTTATTTTATATAAGCGCGTTTGAGATACCCGTGGATTATACCACAGATTTTATCAAATGTCCTATGCTACTGTAGCTCAGCCGGTACGAGCGCGTCATTGGTAATGACGAGGTCGCGGATTCGAATTCCGCCAGTAGCTTGAGCGAAAGGAGGAGCGTTCTTTCGTGGAAAAACAGTTGCCATGCTTGCATGAGCAACTGTTTTTTTATGAAAGAATGGTCCGGAAACGGACATGAGGAGAGCGTTTACGCGAGCCGAATGTCCTCCTTTCGCTCAAACGTCAAGCGGCCTGCAAAGCAGGCCGCTTATCTCATAAACCTTATTATCCCATCAACGCCCCGGACGTATTGAATGTGTACTCTTTTCCGTCTATTGTTCTGGTTCCGGTAACCATGGCCCCGCTTTCCGTGAAATAATACCACTTGTTGCTGATCTGCTTCCAGCCGGTCTGCATGACGCCGCTGCTGTTCATATAGTACCATTTCGTGCCGATCTTCACCCAGCCGGTCTGCATGATACCATCGGATCTCATGTGATACCATTTACCGCCGCTTTTGACCCAACCGGTCTGCATCGCGCCGCCGTCACCAAGATAATACCAGTTTCCATCGAGTTTCACCCAGCCGGTCTGCATTACACCGCTGCTGTTCAGATAATACTGCCGGCTGTCGATTGTGACCCAGCCCGTCCGCATCACGCCATTGGTCCCCAGATAATAGGATTTGCCGCCGATCTCCTGCAGGCCGGTCCTCATTACGCCATTGGATCCCAGATAATACCATTTTCCACCGGTTTTTACCCAACCGGTCTGCATGGCACCTGCGGCATCCATATAGTACCATTTGCCTCCGACCTTTTGCCAGCCGGTGGTAGCTGTCCCCTCTGTGTTGTAATAGAACCAGGCTCCATCGATCTTATGCCAGCCGGTTCGTATCAGTTTTTCAAGGACGACGTCTTCCTTCGTAATCTCTGTCACGGCTCCCGCATCGGCATAGTATTTTCCATCGGATTCGGAATACCAGTATTCCGTATTTCCTTCCTCGTCATAGGTAGGCTCTTTGGCTTCTACTTTTATAAGCGCATTGACATATGCTTCATGAACGGCCAGTTCATATTCTGCCAGTGCCGCCAGATAATCCGCATACGCCTGGTTTTTCAAAGCAGTGAATTCCGCGACCTGGGCAACCCAGGAGGACACTGCCGCATCTGACGTTTCCAATGCATTGATCTTTGCGCTTAATTCACTGATATACTGGTTCAGGTACTCGAAATCCGCATCTTCGATCTGGTTCTCCAGGGCATCCGCCATGCTAAGCGCCACTGCCCTTGCCAGTTTGTCTGCTGCTGCCTCTTTTCCAGCCTGCGCATTTTCCAGTTCCTGCTGCGCCTCATTGTACGCTTGTGTGGCAGTGGTCAGGCTGTTCTGTGCTCCCTGAAGCTCCTGCTGCGCCTGTTCATTCGCCGTTGCCGCAGCAACTACCGGCGCGTAAGCCTGGACCAGGTCATTCAATGCGCTTTCGCTCTGCGCTGCAGTTTCCTGTGCCGCCAGAAAATCCTCCGCAGCCGCCTGCTGTTCTGTCTTTAACGTCGCCAGTTCAGACTCTGCCGTCTCTACAGCCTGCTGCGCATCGGATACCGCCTGCTGTGCTTGAGCCAGTGCCTGCGCATAAGCGTCTTTGTCACTGATGGCGGTGTCCAAAGCAGCCTGTGCCGCGTCTTTCGCATCCGTCAGGACCTGCTGCGTCTCGTCTGAGCTCAATTCCTCCAAGTACTCATTAGCGGCATCCAATGTTTCGTTAGCAGCATCCAGTGCAGCCTGTGCCGCATCCACAGCCTGATTCTTCTCCTCAAGTACCGCCTGTGCGGCTTCCAAATCCGCATTGGCGACATCCAGGTCTTCTTTTGCTGCCGCTACATTGGCGATTGCTTCTTCCAGGGCTGCCTGTGTTTCCGCACTCAACTGTGTGGCCGCTGCGGTATCCGCCTGCGCCTGGGTCAGTGTTTCCTGTGCCTGTGACACAGAACTGTCCGCAGCATCTTTTTCCTGTGCTGCCTGTGATGCCGCTTCCGTCTTCTCAGTTACAGCTGCCTGTGCGTTAGTGACCGCCTCACCGGCTGTCGCTGCAGCTGCCTGCTGCTGTGCCAGATTTTCTGCTTCTGTCTGGGTTGCGTTTGCGACATAATCATCTCTGCCAGCTTCAATATCAGCCTTGTTCTGAGTTGCCTGGTCAAGGGCTGCCTGAGCTCCTGCTACAGTCTCCTCGCATGCGCTCCTGTCCACGGTTGCGTAATATTCGTCCAAAAGTGCTTGGAACTCAGCCAGTGTATAGACGTGTTTCCCCTGATGGGATGATGTATTCCTTTTGACACTTGCCTCACTGGCCGCATTATAACTCCATGTGTTAGCGTAGTTGGTATATCCGACACCCATGACCTGGTTCTGGCTGTAAAAAAGATTTGTGTAGTGTCCAACGATCTTCCCGTTCTGATATGCCAGGTATTCGATTTCGGAAACCTGATCATCCGTTGTGATCTCAGTATAGCCTAATTCTTCTTTGTACTGATCAAAGATTGCTTTTTCCGAAGTATACCATCCTCTATTGGGCTTGCTGTATCCCCATGCAAGGTTTTCACAGTATACATCATCGTCCATTTCGGAATGGTTGTGGAGCTTTGCACCTTTCATTGCCGCATTCTGAGCTGCTGCCATAAAATAGAAGTTGGTGCCCGCCGGATTATAGGAGAAGTAAGAAAAATTATCGTCCTCTGCACGCAGATTGTTGATATCCTCCATTACTACCATAGCTTTCTTTACATTCTCAAGGTTGGAAGCATCTTTTACGTCGCTGGTTACAATAACCATGTTGTTCCGTTCTTCCGGCAAAGTTGCTCCATAGGATCCCTGATAATCTGCATATACATCAAAACTTGTCTGTGATGCGCTTTCCAGCAAAGCCTTTGCTGCCTGCAGGTCTTGTATCTGCAATTGTGTCAGACCGTCTTTCTGAAGCATCCAGTTTACGAATCCGAGAGAACCCAGGTCGTAGTTAGCCTGCACATTCTCCAGTGCTGTCTGGGCCTGGGACAAAGCTTCCTGGTTTGCCACGATGGCGAGATCTGCCTGAGCTACCTGATCATCTACTTCCGCATTGGCTGCTGCCTGCGCGGCTGTGAGAGTGCCCTCCGCTTCAATGACGGCATTGTCTGCCGCTTCCTTATTCGTCTGGGCCTCTGTCAGCGCATTCTCTGCATCTGCCTGGGCCTGTTGCGCCTCTTCCAGAGCTGTAGCCGCAGCAGCGGCTTCCTGCTCGGACTGTGTCAGAACTCCCTGTGCGGCGGCTTCCGCTTCCTCTGCTGCCTGCTGCCCGGCGGCAGCTTCATCAGCAGCTTCCTGTTTGACTGTCTGATCTGCTTCCGCGTCATCATAGATGCCCTGTGCTGTATCCGCAACCGTCTGTGCACTATCCACGATCTGTGATGCAGCTTCTGCTTCCGCGTCTGCAGTGTCCTTATCCTGCTGTGCTGCAGCTACGTCCGCTTCCGCTGTTACAATCGCTGTCCGGGCCTGCTCCTGTTCGTTCAGGTTCGACAAAATTGCGGCGTCTGCTGCATCAACATCTGCCTGCGCCTGTGTCACGGCAGCTGCAGCATTGTCGTAGTTTTCCTGTGCGGCGGCTTCATTGGTTTCGGCTGTCTGTGCGGCAGCTGTCAGATCCGCCACTTCGTTTTCTTTATTCTCAATCAGAGGATCGTACGCTTCCATGGCGTCTTCCTTGGCGTCCAGATCCGTCAGGTCCGCCTGATGCTGCGCCTGCGCCGCATCGATGTCTTCCTGCGTCACCGGGCAGTCTGCCACAGCCTGGTCGTAAGCTGCCTGAGCAGTATTTGCATTGGCTTGCGCAGTCTCCGCATTTGCCTGTGCACCATTCATGGCATTTTCAGCTGTTGCAGCTCCTGTCTGAGCAGCTTCCAGGGCAGTCTGCGCCTGTGCGTCTGCTGCAGCGGCTTCCTGCCTTGCTGCATCAAAAGCTGCCTGCGCATCCTCAATGGCGTTGTCATATGCGGTCTGGGCTGCCGCCTGGTTCGCCACGGCGGCGTCGTATTCCGCCTGCGCACTGGCCAGATCCGTGCTGGCCTGGTTGTAATTGGCTTGCGCTTCTGTCAGAGCCTGAGAAGTCTCCTCTACCGTTCCGGTATTAAGCGCATCTATAGTCTCGACTGCTTCATCCGTGATCGGCATGGACTCCGCCGCCATCGCCGGTGCAGCAATGGATGTGATCGTCATCCCTGCGATCATCGTTGTTGTAAGGATCCTGTATCCTGTATTTTTCGTTCTTTGCTTCAGTGTCTTTCTCATGTACTATCCTTTCAAAATAACGTATTGGAAATTTCAAAGATACTTTTCTATTCTGCAAAAAGGATTAGCCAATGCTTATATATATCAGATTACACCGGTTTCAACAACTTCAAAATATAGTTTCTGCCGCGAAAAAACACCTCCGAAGAGGTGTTTTCAGTCCGGCGGGAATCCGGCCAGTGTTCTTTTTTTGACTGTTTTTGATTTCCAAGAACACGATGTGTTCTCAATTCGGCAATTATAGATTTTTGAGAATACAAAGTGTTCTTTATTTTAGCAATTCTAAAATTCGAGAACTACTCATGTATTCTTTAATTCCGAAATATGCCAATATGAGTACACTTTTTATTCTTTTTTGGGGCAAACCCGGGATTTGAGAATACTTGCCCTGTTCTTTAATTTTGAAAATCGGCCATACAAGAATATTTTGTATTCTCTAAATTAAAGAATATGGATTTAGAGAACACCACGCGTTCTCAATCCAGGCAAACGGCGAAATTGAAGTTGCTGCTATTCCAGCGTTTTCTCATAAAACACAAAATCCGTCCACCCCAGGCTTTCCTCAAATAAATGCTGCGTTCCTCTGCAGGAAAAGCCTGCCTTCTCATACATGTGCTGTGCAGGGGTGTTGGAGAGCAGGGTGTCAAGCCGAAGTGCTTTCTTCCCGTTTTCCGCAGCGATCTTAATGGTTTCATCCAGCAGTCTGTTTCCCAGGGACTGCCCGCGGTATTTCGGACAGATCGTAAGCAGACGCAGCGTTGCCACCTGGTCATTGGAAGCGTTTACTTCCCAGGAAACTGTCTCATAAGCCTTATCCTGATGCATAACAAGCGCAACCAGTCCGAATACTTCCTGGTGGTCCGTGAAGATATACATCTCCCCATTGTCAATATACGTTTTAAGAAGTTTATCGTCCGGATGTTTTCCGTAAACCCAGCGGGCATGCCGGTCTATTCCCGGAGTATGATCGATCACATCAATATACGTTTTCTTTACCAGCTCAAAATCTTCTGTCGGTATAAGATGCATAGTATTCATATACGGTAACCTCATTGTGTAGTTTCTTTCCCGAAACCCGTACTAAATCAGTAAAGGAAGAAAGGAGTTATAAGATGAAACCCCGTAAAAAAAATATACTGAACTTCGCAGGCGATGTCCTGGAGTTTCTCTTTGCAATCCTCGATCTCATATTTACTGTATGGAAATGATTTCCATTGGGATTTCCCCAGACGGGGCCGCCTGTCATACTCTCCTTTCGCTCTGCATGCGGTTCATAATGCGTTCGACTCTTCCAATCACTTCATCCAGCTGCCTTCTGGCATTGTTGATGCGGTCCTGCATCATCCAGTCGATCAGAAAATTATCCCAGAGAAGATCTGCAAATCCGATGAAGTCATTGATCTCGATCTCCAGCTGGCCGGACATCTGGACATCTTCCAGTTCCCTGGCAAATACCCGGAGATCCTCCTTTGCCCTGTTCATCAGGTCCTGCGCATCATTCACCTTCGATCTTTTCATAAGGCCGGATAACAATCCTCCGCCCAGCATATCAAAAATACCCCAGTTTCTGGCGCTGTCCAGGCATGCTCTGGCACTTCTGAGGCTGTCCAGGGCACGGTTCCCGGCATCCATTGCTTCCAGGTATTCTTTTCTGTAATCATAACTCATTGTTCCATGCTCCTTTTCTGCTTGTGTATTTGGTTCAAGCTTTTGATAACCATTTCTCTACCGGTCATTATAAAGCCTTCCAGCCAAGCAGAAAAATTATTTCTTTTACAAAACAAAGGGGGGTATTTTCCCATTACAGGAAAATATCCCCCCGAAAGGATCATTTCCCCTTACATCAATGATTCATCATAAACCGCCCTGGCACCGCCGATATAACGCGGCCTTCTTCTGGCGCAGATGATCGGTGCCTCTCCGATCTTTCGCAGGGAGATCCTCAGCGGAACTACCGTCGGCTGGATGTGCATGCCGATCATGGTGCCGCCGATATCGATCCCGGCAGCTGCCCGTGCGCAGATGCTCTCCGTCACCACCGGGTCCGTCATCCTTCTGTAACAGATCGTGGCAAAGGCTCCTCCCGCATGGTTGGGCTGCGGCACCGCATTTACCTGCTCAAAGTCATAGCGTTCCAGAACCTCTCTCTGAATGACCAGAGCCCGGTTCAAATGTTCACAGCACTGTCCCGCCAGATAGACGCCCCGTTTCTTAAGAACCGGGAAGATCCCGTTAAAGACCGCTTCCGCCACATCCAGGTTCGTTGCGGTCCCGATGCGGTCTCCCAGTATCTCACTGGACGAACATCCGACGACAAAGATCTGCCCCGGTTTGATCCCGGAGGCCTCACATATTTCCATTGCTGCCATACGGCTCTGCTCTGTCAGTTTCTGCAGATCGATCATTTATTTGTTACCTCACTATCTGAATTCCACAGGATCCCTTTGAAACAGATCCTTTGCTGTTCCGCATCATAATCATAGCTGTGATGCGCACCCCCATTGCACCAGGTCCGGTACTCGCATGCCGCGCAGGTTCTACTGCGCTCCGCCAGGTCTTCCCGGAAGCACCGGAAGCGATTCTCCCAGACATCCTTCAGCCTGTCATGCAGGATATTCCCCTGCACGAATTCCGGACGGCGTTCGATATCCAGGCATCCGATGATATCGCCGTTGCAGCAGATGCTGGCGGTATAGATACCGGTATTGCACAGAAAATACCTCTCCCTTACTTCCCGCTCATAATGAAATCCCAGGAAATGGCTGCATCCATAGGTGACCGGCATATCCTCCATCCGCCGTTCCCGGATAAAATCAAAGAGATAGCGCTGGTCTTCGGCCGTCAGCAGCAGTTCCGGGTGCAGCAGGGCTCTTCCCATGGGTTCGATCCCGATCACCCGCCAGCTGTCGATATCCATGCCGGCAAACAGTTCATACATCTTCTCCAGTTCATGGATATTCCCGTGATTCATGACAGAGGTGACCTGGATATGCTTAAATCCACCTTCCGCGATCAGCGCTTCTATGCCCTTCATCGCCCGCTGATAGCCGTCCTTTGTCTGCCGGAAGGCATTGTGGGACGCTTCCAGTCCGTCAATGCTGATGGAAATCGTCTTCATATGGCAGTCATGGAGTTTTCGCGCGGTTTCCGGATCGATCAGCGTTCCGTTGGACGTCATGCCCCAGTTGTATCCCAGCTGATCCGCATATCCCATGATCTCAAAGAAATCCTTCCGAAGGAGCGGCTCTCCTCCGGTAATGCACAGCTGGAACTGCCGGATATCAAAATCCTGTCTGATATCCGAGAGGATCCTACGGTACTGTTCAAATGTCAGCTCATCACTTGGCACATCCCCGCACAGGGAGCCGCAGTGAAGACATCTCTCATTGCAGCGCAGCGTCAGCTCCAGAAAAAGGAACTTCAGAACCGGATGATCGTAAAGCGTTTTCCTGTATGCGGCAAGTTCCGACATCTGCGCCTTCTTCAGGTTGTACAGATCTTCCCGTTCCATCAGTCAAACCACTCCGGCGGTCCGTAGACATCTTCCTGGATCTCTGTTTCCACTGTAAAATCCGTTTCAATTTCTTCTATCGTCGGCATCTGGATCTTCGTTTCCGGTTCGATCAGAAAAGCAGATTCGATCTCTGCCAAAGACGGAAGACCGAAGTACTCCGGCGGGCCGTAAACAGACGGCTGCGGCCCCGGCACACAGCAGCATCCGTTCAGGGTCATCACTGCTGCTGCGCTCACCGCAAATGCAGTGCCGGCCAGAAATGTTTTGTTCATCTTTTTCATTTTGTGCTCCTTTGATCCGGGATCTGTTCCCGGAGACTTCCTTTCCGGATATTATCCTTCAGGATCCGGTCCGTGGTTTCATACAGGACCTCCGATCCCAGACGGGTTTTCACCTGCCTGCCATAGACGGTTTCGGCAGACACATCATGTTCTTCCCAGTCACTGCCGCCATTGCTGTTATTCAGGATCAGGGGCTGGAAATTATCCAGCGAATGGGCAAATTTAGCCTCTGCCGTCTGATAGTCTTCGAATTCATCAAACAAAGCGGTCAGTTCTTCTTTCTGATCCTCCGGAAGCAGGGAGAAGATCCGCTCTTTTGCCTTTTCTTCCCGTTCTTTCTGGGTTTTCAGCATCTCTTCATCGTAGGCGTAAGTATCGCCTGCATCGATCTCCACAATATCATGGATCAGGCACATCAGCATGACCTTGGTGATATCCACGGGTTCATTGGCATATTCCCGCAGCAGATAGGCCATGATCGCCATGTGCCATGCGTGTTCCGCATCGTTTTCATTCCGTCCGTGCCCGGACAGATGAGTCTGTCGGAAAATGTTTTTCTCCTTATCGATCTCCAGGGAAAACGCCATCTGTTTGTGCAGCCGTTCCTCCCGGTCCCGCAGTGCCTTTTCGATCACTTCGATGTCTCTTTGATCTTTTTCCCGGTTCCACTCCTTTTTCTGACGCAGGATATCTTCCAGGGACTCACAGCGGTATCCGTCCACCATATCAAAGCGGAACTTGTCCATATCGTCCATCATCTGTACATTTTCAAACGGCATATACAGTCCGTGGTCATCCTGCGGACAATGATACAGATCGATCCTTTGCGCCAGTTCTTTGGAAACGGTGATATCAAGATCTTCTGTCTGTTCCCTCAGTCCCCGCATCAGAAGGGATCCTCCGGAAAGGATGATAAACTCTTTCCTGGGAAGATTCATTTTTTCAAGCGCTTCTGTAAATTCCCGTTTGTTCATGGCGTTTGCCTGTCCTCTAATACTCTTTCTTGATCTCCGTGACACCGTAGGTGAACTTGAATTCTTCCAGATCCCGGTCATCGCGGATCAGCATGACCTCATGGAATTCCCCGGTTGTCTGATCCCGGAAGCCGGCCGTCTGCTCACCGGTGCAGATGCTGCACCGAAGGACCGGCGTATACCGGTCAGATTGGAATCTGGTATCGGGCTGTATCTTTTTCTTCTTGTTGAAAAACATTTCTGACTCAATCCTTTTCCTGTATCTGAAATCTGGCGCCGCATTTGGGACAGAAAGCAAAATCCTCATTGGTGGAATACCCGCAGCTTAAACATACCCGGAGCGGCAGTTCCTCCTTTGGCCGTTCCTCTGATAGTTCTTCAGAAGACTCCGGCAGTGCTTCTGTTTCCCTGCTTCCTTCCTTCATATCCAGAAAGACCGGATAGAGATACTCTGAGCCAAAGGCGCCAAGCTTTCTGTGCCCGCTGATCTCACCTTTTGTTTCCAGAAGTTCCAGCATCCGGTGATAAGCCAGAAGAGCCGTTGCCCTGGTGATGGATTTCGATTTTCCGTCGATCCGCATTTCGCTCAGCATATCGCCTGCTTTTGTGCGCCGTACATGATAGGAAAAAGGGTTCCCTTTATGATCAATGAAGGTCTTCCCCTCCCGCGCGATGATCTCGTTCCAGATCCACTCATTCAGATCGTTCATGAGTTTTTCTCCTTCTGCACAAGATCCGGGAACGGAAGGAATGCTTCCGGATGATCCGGCTGCTCGCCGATCCGTTTTTCCATCCAGATCATGCTGTACCATTTATCGAATTTATAGCCGCAGTGAAAAAAACGTCCCACAAGAGTATATCCCAAATGTTCATGGAAAAGAATACTTTTATCGGTCAGATGTTCATCCTGTTCCCGCTCCGTTGCCGTGATGCAGGCGTACATGACATGAACGTTCTGCCTGAGAAGGATCTTCTCCAGCTCCGTGTAAAGAATCCTGCCGACACCTTTTCCGGACTGTTTCCTGTCTACGTAGATGGAAGCTTCCACACTATGTTGGTAGGCTGCCCGGGGACGGAAGGGACCTGCATAGGCATAACCGATGACAGTGCCCTGCTCCAAAGCGACAAGATAAGGATATCTTTTCAGCGTATTGTCTATGCGGCGCTGAAACTCCTGCACATCCGGAACATCGTATTCAAATGTGATCGCCGTATCGGTAACATAAGGGGCATAGATGTTTCGTATTGCTGCGGCATCGCCCGGGTCTGCAATTCTGATTTCCATGTTGTCTCCGTTTCTGATGAAATATACTCTCACTTTTCTTAAATTGCCTGTTCCCCTATTCTATCATTAATGTACCTGCGCTCCAATAAAAACTTCAGATATCCCCATCTCAGTCCATGATCTTCAGCGGCTTCCACCTCAGATAATCTCCGGATACCAGCCGGTACTCGGCGCCCTCAAACTCCCCCATAATGCTGTCATAGAATCTGCGTTCCCCATGGCAGTGGGCGTAAATGACCTGCTCTGCGCCATACTCTTTTGCCATCTCCGTAAAGGCGCTTCGTTTCTCCAGGATGTTAGTCGGCGGATAATGAAGGAACAGGAGGAACTTCCGATACCCATCCTGTTTCGCTGCCTCCAGGGAAGTTCTCAGTCTCACGGCTTCCCGCTCCACCAGTTTTTTCGCATGTTCTTCTTCCTGCTCATCCCATCCGCAGATCTGGTGGTATGCATTCAGATAGAACGGGCCTTCAAAGGTATATCCCTTTGTTCCAACGATGGCATACTCCCGATAGGAGAAATAGTTATCCTGCAGAAAATACAGCTTTCCGTCATACAGTTCCCGCAGCCGGTCCGTCTTCTTTGCATCCCAGAACATATCATGATTGCCCCGCAGCAGGATCTTTCTGCCGGGAAGATCCGCGATAAACTGAAGATCTTTTTCACATTCGGTCAGATTCTTTCCCCAGCTGTGATCGCCTGCCAGCACCAGGGTATCTTCCTGCGAGAGCATCTTCCTGCAGTTCTTCAGAAACTTCTGTTCGTGATCTTTCCAGACTCTGTCGTGCAGCTGAGAGCGGGCCTTCAGCTCCGACCCAAAATGCAGATGCAGATCGCCGATGGCATAAAGGCTCATTTATTCTTCCCCCACTAACCGGACGGTTCTGTACTCATGCCCTACAGCCGGCAGATAACGTTCCAGAAGATCTTTCATCTTCAGTTTCAGGCTGGAGGTGCAGACGCAGGGATGGCATCCCAGGTATTCGTCCTTGAGGATGTCTTCATCGATCAGGAGCTGTACCTGATGCCCGGTGTCATTCATCAGTCCCATAACGCTGACTGCTCCAGGCTCTATATCCAGATATTTCAGCATATCTTCACCATCCGCAAATGACAGCCTGGCCGATCCGATCTGATGAGACAGTTCCTTTGTCTTGAATTTCTTATCCCCCGGCATCAGCAGCAGATAAAAGCTGGTTTTCTGACGGTTGCACAGAAACAGATTCTTGCACATCACAACCTCAAGGGCAGCATCGATGGCATTGCATGCTTCCATCGTCGTTGCCGGTTCATGGTCGGCGCGGCGGTATTCAATCCCCAGGCGGTCGAGAAGATCATAGGTTCTCAGTTCTCTCGGGAGCCTTTCTTCCGGCTGCTTTGGTCTTCCTGTGTAAAGTTCCATCCTTCCTCCTTTGGTCCGATCCGGTTTCCTTATAATCTGCCTGCTATCATACTATAAGCGCAGATTTTTTTCACCAGAAAAGAACCAGCGCAGAGAAAGAAAGCCGTTTTGGGTTTTCATCAGACGGGGTTTTTTGTATAATCATTCCGGCTGACAAACGGCCGGAAAGGGGACCAAGCTATGTCTGAATATACATTTGATCAAGATTACTGCCTGGAAATGCTGAAGCGACTGCTTTCGATCGACAGCACCACAGGACAGTATGAAAAGATACAGGAGTTTTTGTGCGGCGTCCTGGAAGAGATGCAATATCCCTTCCAGGTCACCCGTAAAGGAGGCGTCATTGCCGATCTGGGCGGCAGCGGCAATGCCATCGCGGTAACTGCCCACCTGGATGATATCGGACTCATGGTCCGGCACATCAATCCGGACGGGACACTGAATGTCTGCCCGGTCGGAGGGCTTTACCCCTTTTACTGTATGACAGAAAATGCCCGAATCTACACAAGGGGCGAAAAGGTCTATACAGGAACAGTCTGCCGTACGCCCAATTCGATCCATGTAACAGAGGAGGAGCTGCGGGACACCGCTCCCGATTTCCGGAAAAATGTCTGCGTCGTCCTGGATGAGCCTGTCACATGCCGGAAGGATACCGAAGCCCTCGGGATCGACACCGGCGATATGATCGCCCTGGATCCCCGTTACACGGTATCCGGCGGCTATATCAAATCCCGCTTCATCGATGATAAAGCCTGCGCCGCTGTCCTTCTGACCCTGATGCATGCTTGGAAACAGGATCCTTCCTTCACGCCTTCCCGCAAAGTCTATGCTTACTTTGCCATGTATGAGGAGATCGGTCACGGCACCTCATGGCTTCCCGCCGATGTGTGCGATATGCTGGCGATCGATATTGCTCCGACCGGGCCCGAACAGAATTCCGATGAGAAAAAGGTCTCCATCTTTGCCAAAGATTCCCGCTTCCCATACCATTGGGCCATGACCAGTGAACTAAGAAGGACTGCGATCGAAGCAGGCGTCGATTATGTCATGGATATCTTCACGCCCCATTACGGAACCGACTGCGATGTCAGCATTACCGCAGGTTTTGACATCCGGCATGCCGCCATCGGCCCCGGCACCGCCAACAGCCATGGATATGAACGTACCCATATCGATGGGCTGAAGAACACCTTTGACCTTCTGGCTGCCTATCTTAGATAAGCAGCTGCAGGCAGAAGACAACGCTGCCGGGAAGCCTGTCTCAAGGAACCGGTTACGTATGGTTGACGGTTACGTATGTCAATTGCACATTTTTTTCATTTGTGTACGCTGATGGCACAAAAAGCTCGTTTGTGTACATAAAATGAGCTCTTTCAATAGGGCAAGCTCTTTGTCGCAAATAAAATAGTATAAATTTTAATGCAGAGAGGTCAACTTTATAACAATATTACGATCTGAAGACTGTCCGAACAAAAGAAGCTTCCGTTCCGCCGTACACAACCGGAGTTATTGTGCAATTGGCGTACACAATCGGGTTTTTTTGCCGAATCTATACCGGAAGGTGACTTAGTTTTCCGGTTTGAGAAGTCCCGAAAACGGGACTTCTTTTTTTCTAGAATGCAGACATGGGAACGTATTTTTGTATCGATATGAAATCCTTCTATGCCTCTGTCGAGTGTGTATACCGGGGGCTGGATCCTCTGAAGGCAGATCTTCTGGTTGCGGACGCCTCCCGGTCCGACCATACCATCTGCCTGGCGGTGAGTCCTGCCCTGAAAGAGAAAGGCGTCCCGAGCCGTCCGCGGCTGTTCGAGGCGAAGCAGGCCATACGGCAGTGGGAGCTTCGGACAGGCAAGACCCTTTCCTATATCACTGCCGTTCCCCGGATGGCTGAATACGAAAAGGTATCGGCCCGGATCTACTCCATCTTCCTGCGCTATGTTTCCCAGGAAGATATTCACATCTACTCGATTGATGAAAGCTTTATCGACGCCGCCCCTTATCTGCATTTCTATGAAGAACCGGCGCAAAAAGCCGGTATGGATCCGGCGCGTCTGATGCTCATCACCATGATCCGGGATGTGCTCTCTTCCACCGGGATCACTGCAACGGCCGGCATCGGGACCAATCTGTATCTTGCCAAAGTGGCAATGGATATCGTTGCGAAAAAAACAGCGCCGGACAAAGACGGCGTCAGGATTGCCTCACTGGATGAGGACACTTACAAATTAAGGCTCTGGGAGCACAGGCCGCTGACGGATTTCTGGCAGATCGGGCGCGGAAAGGCAAGGACTCTGCAGAATGCGTATCTGTTCACCATGGGAGATATTGCTGAAATGTCTTTATATGACGAAGAATGGTTCTACCGCAAATTCGGCATTGACGGCGAGATCCTGATCGACCATGCCTGGGGAATCGAACCGGTCACCATGAAAGATATCAAAAACTACCGGCCTTCCGGCAGGTCGCTTTCCTGCGGGCAGGTTCTGACCCGACCCTATCCGTATCCGGAAGCCCGCAATGTATTCCTGGAAATGATCGATTCCCTCTGTACCGATATGTTCCGGAAAAAGCTTCTTTCCGACTGCTTCACCTGGTGGACGGGATACGATTATAAGAGTCTTGAGCACTGTCCTTCCTACAGCGGTCCTCTGGTCATGGATTTTTTCGGACGGATCCATCCGCGGCACCATAACGGTACCGTCCGGTTAAAGGAGCGTTCCAATATCCCCCGGTATATCATTCCACTGATGGCAGAACAGTTCGACGAGCGTACGGATCACAGGCTTCTCTTCCGGCGGATCAGCGTCTGTGCCGGCGATGTGTCTGCTGACGACGGCATGTATCAGCTGGATCTTTTCACGGACCGGAACGCCCTGGAAAAAGAACGGCAGATCCATGCAGCCATGCAGGAACTTCGCTCCAGATTCGGTCCCAACGCGGTGTTTTCCGGAAAGAATCTTCAGGAAGGAGCTACCGCTCTGGAACGGAATCTTCAGATCGGCGGACATAAGGCGTGATCTTCCTGCCATCCTCATAGCCTTTGTGATACAGGGCTTTTATGGTTTCCAGATCTTTTGTCAAAGTTTTCATCTTTCCGATGTCATCCGGTGCTATGATCAGGACCTTGCCCTGCCGTTCCAGTTCAATGGCATGCTCCAGTTCCCGGTTGTAGGTTTCTGCACGCTGCTGCAGGGTTTTAGCTGCTGCAGGGTATTTTCGTTTCAGACTTCGGACCGCCATTTTATCGCGGTCCGGAGTCCGCCGGTATTCTTTGGGTCTGGTAAGGATCAGCACTACCTGATCGCACCCCGCTTCCAGACATTTATCCACCGGGATGGGATCGGCGATCCCTCCGTCATAATACGGGATCCCGTCAATAAGATACGGCCGGTTGACCATGGGGACACAGCTGGAAGCCTTGACAGGATCATAGCAGTCCTGTTTAAGATCCGCCTTGTCAAAATAATGCGGTTTTCCGGTCAGGGCATTGGCCGCAACGATCCACAGGTCTTCCTTTCCTGAAACCATGCGCTCATAATCCAGCGGATATTCTCCGTCAGAATTGGATAAGGTTCCGTAAATATAATCAAGACCAACATAGCTTCGATTCCTCAGCCAGTTTCCGAAGCTCATATATTCTTTCCGGAACGCATATTCGGTATAGAACCTGTAGTTTCTTCCTCTCTGTCCCGCCAGAAAAGAAGTGACATTGGCACTCCCTGCGGAAACCCCGATGCAGCAGTCAAACCGGATCCCCTGGTCTATACAGTAGTCCAGGACACCCGCCCCATAGATATCCCGCATTCCGCCGCCTACATCCACCAGACCTGTTTTCATGATAACTCCTCTTTTTTGCGCTTTTCTATGGCAGTTCCGTTATCGTTCCACTCCTGAAAGTTCAAAGGAACTTCCCGTCCGTCCGTTTTTCACCACGATCTTCTGGGTGATGCACTCTTCCAGCCTTCCCACATGGGAAATGATCCCGACCAGATGGTGATCATCATCAGACAGGCTGTTCAGCACTTCTATGGCTTTATCAAGGCTTGCATCATCCAGAGAGCCGAATCCCTCATCAATAAACAGCGTATCCAGAGCCTGCCCTCCGGAGTGGCTCTGCACCACATCGGAGAGGCCCAGGGCAAGGGCCAGGGACACCAGGAAGGATTCCCCTCCTGACAAAGTAGCAGATTCCCGTCTGATCCCTGTATTATGATCCAGTACTTCGATCTCCAAACCGGCTTTCGCGTTTTTCCGTCCGGCTTCCACCCGATGGACCAGTTCATACTGCCCGCCGGACATAATTTCCAACCGGATGTTGGCCCGTTCAATGATCTCCCGGAACGTCGTTCCCATCACATAGCGGTCAAAGGTCAGTTTTCCTCCTTCTCCCGCGTATCCCGATGCAAGGGCAGACAGCCGATTCAGCATATCCCAGGCTTTCTGTGTTCCCGCGAGTGTCCCTTTTTCCTCTTTCACGGCTTGACAGACATCTCTGTGGTTTTTCAGCAGGATGTCCTTCTCATTCTTTTCTTCGTTTGCACGACCGACCTGCGCATCCGCCTGCCGGATCTTTTCTTCCAGAATTGCAAGGTCCTGCTTCTGCCAGCCTTTTGTACGCGCCTTCAGTTCCGTGACCCGGCTATTTGTTGCATGCAGATCATTTTGATATGTTTCCAACAGGCTCCTTGTTTCTTTGATCCATCGTTCGGGATCGGACAGTCCGTTCAGCTGTTCCAGGGCCTTCTCCAGTGAAGAAAAACCTTCCTTTCCCAGTACTGCAGCCATTTTTTCAGATGCAGCAGCTGTTTCCTTCTTTCTGACAGGAAGGTTGTCCTGTTCCGTTTTCAAAGACCCCTCTGCTTTATCATACTGTTTTCTGGCTTCTTCCCTGGCATCCTGAAGTTCCCGGATGGTATGCTCCAAAGTGCCTTTTCTTTTATTCAATTCCCGGATCTGTTCCTGAATCTGCTCTTCCCCGCTAAACGACAAGGCTTTTTTCTGCTCCGCATATTCCTTCTCTCTCTGTTCCAGTTCTGAGGTCTTTGCTTGGAGACGGGATTCCAGCGCCATCACATCGCCGTTCAGCTTACTTAATTCTTCCAGTCTGCGAGGCAGACCATTTTGAAGCGTCTGGCATCTTTGTTCCTGCTTTATGGCTTCTTCCAGTTTCTTTTCCCATCCTGAGATCTCCGTCTGCAGGTCCGACAGCATCCGTTCCAGAAAGCCGGGCTCCTTCAGCTGTTCCCACCCGCTGATCCCCGAAAGCAGTTTTTCTCCTGCTTTTACGATCTCGTCTTTCTTCCTGTCAATCTCGGACAAGAGGTATTCGGAATGATGCACTTTTTCTCTTCTGGCATGTTCTTTCTGCTGCGCTTCTTCCCTGGCCTGATCCACTTCCTCAGAGGAGGGCACTCCTTTTTCAGATTCTGCCAGATGCAGTTCCTGTCCTTTGCAAAGACAACTTCCGCAGACCGGACAGAGCGCTGTTCCTTTCTCCTCCAGTTCTTTCCGGACTTTTGCAGCCAGAATTCCCGACTGCCCCGCCAGATAAGCCTGATACAACGCTGCAGACTTTACACTGGCTTTCAGCGCCTCTTCTTCCAGAATCTGCAGTTCCGATGTCGTGCTCTGCAATTCTTTTTCCAGCAGAAAAACTTCGTCTCTGCGCGGCAGAATGCCATGCTCTCCTTCCATCTCTTCACAACGGCTGTTCAGATCTCTCAGCTTTTCTTCCGCATTCTGTCTGAGTTTTGGTGAATGTTCCAGCTGTTTGATCTCATCCTGCATTTCCCGGATCTTTCGTTCCAGGGAAGAAAATGCTTCCTTGCTGCCGGACAGCTCCTGTTTCGTTTTTTCCATACGGTTCCGGCGATTTGAGATCTCTTCTCCTAATTCCCGGAATTTCCGATATGCGGGAAGTACATCGGTCAGCGTCTGGATCTGGCGGGCTGTGTTCTCTTTCTCTTCCTGCAAGGAACTTATACCTGCTGCTTTTTCTTCCGCATCCTGTCTGGCTGTTCCCAGTTCCTGCAGCTGTTCCTCCAGAGAGCGGATAGCTTCTTCACATGCTTTCTGTCTTTTTTTCGCTTCCTCAGAAAGCTTTTGTTCCGGCAGGATCTTATAGCAGACAGCTTCTACCTGTTCCAGCTGTCTCTTCATGGCTTGCTGCTCTTCCTCCTGCTCCAGGAGTATCCGGAGATGCTGTTCTTTCGCTTCCTGTTCCTCCAGAAGATCATTTCGTCCCTTCGCTTCACCCTTTTCAATATTCAGGCGGTCCAGCACATCCCGGCTCTCCTGAAGGGCTTTCGCGCAGTTTTTCTGAAGGATCTCTTCCTGTTCGATCAGTTTTTGCAAGTTCTCTTCCAGGGAGGGACTGCCCGGCAGGAAATTTTCTTCCGGCAGATCTGTCATATCTGCCGGAGACTGAAATACCTGCTCCATAAGAGTCCGGATCCGTTCCTCCCCATCCTTTCTCTCCTTCCACAGCTTCCCGGATGCCTGGATGATCATTTCCTGGTATCTGACGTATAAGGAATTGTCAAAAAGCTTTCCGAGGATCTCATTTTTCCGTTCGCTGTCTGCTTTCAGAAACTGTTTGAACTCTCCCTGAGCCAGCATGACGATCTGCCGGAACTGCTCTTTGTTGAGTCCCAGGATCTGTGTGATCTTCTCCGTCACATGGTTGGCGCCGCTGATTACGAGCCCATCCGGTCCTTTCAGTACCCCGTCCGGTTTAGCATCCCCGTATTCATCTTCCGTTCCTCTTTTTTTGGAGAAATGGAGAGTCCTGCGGACCGTGTATTCTCTGCCGCTTTGTTCAAAGCAAAGTTCCACAGCTGTATCCTGCGACTTGCTGACAAAATCACAATGCATCATATCGGGCCTGCGTTCCGACCCGCTGGAGGTTCCGTACAAGGCAAAGATGATGGCGTCGAAGATCGTGGTTTTTCCGGCGCCGGTATCCCCCGTGATCAGGAACAAACCTCTATGGAATTTCCGAAAATCGATGGCAGCGGTCCCTGCATAGGATCCGAAGGCAGTCATTTCAAGTGTGATCGGTTTCATGATCTTTCACCTCCGATCTTCCCGGCACGTTCCAGGATCTTCTGCAGATCCTCCGGGCGGACGGGCTCCGAAAGATCCGCATGGCGGGTCAGTTCACCGATGTACTGCAAAAGCTCGTATTCCGCTTCATCCGGCGGAGTTCCGCCCCGCAGTTCTTCATAGAACGCGGCAAAAAGATCTTCCAGCGGCATTTCCTGTACTTTTTCCCTGTCAGCTGCGGAAGCGGATCCGGAAAAGGCGCTGTAGGAAGATACCAGTTCCATCTTAAGGCAGTCTCTTGTTTCCAGAAGACCGGAGATATAGGCAGAGATCTCCGGTGTGATCCTCTGATCGGTCAGCGTGATTCCCACATATTCATTTCTGCCGGTCTCCTTCTGAAGCTGTGCATACACTTCCTCCTTCGTTCCCTCATAGCAGCGCATCCGGTGGAGCGGTTCTATGGGAATCTGCCGGATCTGCAGGTTTTCTCCTTTGGCCGGAAGGATCACCTCTGTGACGCCTTTATCCTTCTGCCTGGTTTCGGCAAAATGATAACACAGCGGCGTTCCCGCATATCTGACCTGCGCTCTTCCGACCGGATAAGCAGAATGGATATGTCCGAGGGCCACGTAGTCAAAGAGATCAAATACACTGTAATCAATCTGTCCCAGTCCTCCTACCATGGTTTCGGACCCGCCTCTTTGCACTTCCTTCCCGTCTGCTGTCACATTCTGATGGGACACGATCACATTTCGTGCAGCCGGATCGATGTTCTGCAGACTGATCAGAGTCCGCACGGCATCATCATAGGTACGGACTGTATCATCCTCCAGTATCATGGAGACCTGTTCCGGAAATACATATGGCAGCATCCAGATCACGACGGGGCCGTATCCGTCCGGATTCTGAAAAACCACATGTTCCAGTTCCCTGCGGACTGTTCCCGCAATATGGATATTCTGTTTTGAGAAAAGGGAATGACCGAAAGACAGTCTCTGCCCACTGTCATGATTTCCGGCGATCAGAAACACCGGGATCTGCAGATCTGCAAGTTCCGTCAGCATGTGATCAAGCAAAACGACTGCTTCCCCGCTGGGAGCGGAGCGGTCATAGATATCTCCGGCAGCGACAACAGCATCCGGCCGTTCCTTCCTGCAAAGAGTGAGAAATTTGTCGATCCAGTCCCTCTGATCCTCCAGCATGGAGGTGCCGTATATGGTTTTCCCAAGATGAAGATCCGCAAGATGAAATAGTTTCATGTTCCTCGCTTTCCTGCTTCCCGCAGTCAGATGTTATCCGTCAATCTCAATATCCGCAACGTGATCCAGTGGGATCCGGATACCGTCTTCCAGAGAAAGTTCTCTGTTATGCCTGTCGATGCGGCGCAGAACCCCCTGGATACAGCGATAGGAGCCCCCTTCTTTCTTTTCATCCGGCAGATAATAACGGATAGTGATAACAGGTCGCTCCGACAGTCTGGATTCCAACAAGGTCAGCTGTTCATTCAACTCCTGCAGCCGGTTCTCGTCCAGGTGCCTTTCCTCTTCCGTCAGACGCGCTGTTTCCTGGATGGCCGCCGAATGACCGGTAAGGGCAGCAAAGGGAGAAAACTGCGCAGCACGTTCCCGCAGGGACATGGCAGGATGTTTTTCTGAAACATGATGGGGATGATCCAGAAGATCTTCATATCTCATGCTTTATGTCCTCCGATCTGGGAATTGCGATCCCTGCCTGTGGCGCCTTCCGCATAATTGACGCCTTTGAGCATGGCATTTTTTCCGAATCGTTTCTTGATCTCAAGCATGGCCTCATTGGCCTTTCTTTCCCTTTCCAGTTCCCGCTGCTGTTTTTCCTCCCGGTCCTTTTTGGCAGTCGGATCCGTAAACAGATCCAGCTGTTCATAGGAAGGTTCCTTCCCGCATACAGGGAGATCTTTTTCCGGGATCACATGATTGACATCGATGGTCATCCGCCGCACCAGAAGTGTCGGATCGACGGTGCTGTCAAACAGCTGCGCCACCTTCTCTTCGATCATTTTCACGGAAGACGTATACTGCATCAGATTGCTGGTCCCATGGGCATGTTTCGGGACTTTCCTTCCATAATAATCCTTTGCTGTTTCTCCCTGATAAACCTGTCCTGCGGCTGACAGGCTTTCCCTGTCATAATTGACCGTAAGCACCACCTGATCCGTAACCATTCTTTTTTCCAGAAGATCCAGTGCTGCCGCCTCTGCCATTTCCCTGGCGACTACCCTGGCTTTTTCGAACGTATACGGTTCCGGCAATACCTGTCCGGAGCTGAAGGAATTGTTCTCCGGTCTGTATTCCCGGATGGCTTTCATGGTACAGGGTTCCCATCCCCAGGCATGGTCGATCAAAAGCTCGGCATTGACCCCGAAGAGATGATACAGCAGTTCTTCATTTTCTTCCGAACACCTGGCTATATCCCCCATTGTATAGATGCCGTATGCTTCCAGCCTGGATGCATATCCCCTGCCAACCCGCCAGAAATCCGTCAAAGGGCGATGTTCCCAGAGAAGCTTTCTATAGCTCATTTCATCAAGCTGTGCGATCCTCACGCCGTCTTTATCCGCAGGGATATGTTTCGCCACAATATCCATGGCGATCTTACAGAGATAGAGATTGGTCCCGATCCCTGCAGTTGCCGTGATCCCTGTTTCCCGAAGGACGTCCCGGATCATGGTCATGGCCAGTTCCCGGGCCGTCATCCGATAGGTTTTCAGATAGTGCGTCGCATCGATAAACACCTCATCGATGGAATAGATGTGCATATCTTCCGGCGCAATGTATTTCAGATAGATCTCATAGATCCTGGTGCTGTACCGGATATAATGCGCCATACGGGGAGTGGCCGTGATATAATCCAGCGCCAGGCAGGGATTCTTCTTTACCTTAGTATCGTCATCTGACGAACCGGTCAGGCGGCGGCTGGGTGCTGCCCACATCCTCGACCGGTTTACTTCCCGGACTTTCTGGATCACTTCAAAAAGCCTTGCCCTTCCCGGGATCCCATAGGATTTCAGAGATGGCGAAACAGCCAGACAGATGGTCTTGTCTGTCCGGCTTTTATCGGCAACGACCAGATTGGTCGTCAGGGGATCCCGCCCCAGTTCTATGCATTCCACTGATGCATAGAAAGACTTCAGGTCAATGGCGATAAATGTCTGTTCCATAGGGCTGTCAGGACATAGCTGCCTGAAAGATCTTTTCGACCGCTTCCGCATTCAGCGGACGGATCCTGGACAGCTTTACCGTATCCTGCATCGTTGCGTCCAGAGAAAGCGCACGGATATCTTCCTGTGTCACCGTGATATCCAGGTCTTTCAGACAGACCGGCATATGGATTGACTGGAAGAAATCGACTGTTCGGCGGATCCCTTCTTCAGCGGCTTTTTTATCATCCGGGATGTTCACTTCCCATACTTTTCTTGCAAAACGGGCGAACCGGGACGGACAGTCAGGATACAGCTCCTGTGCCCATGCCCTCCAGACGGCCGCAAGAGAAGCTCCATGCGTAACACCGTATCTGGCTGACAGGGCGTGTCCCAGTTTATGAACGGAAAAATCCTTTCCTCTTCCGCATTCGGTCAGGTTGTTGTGGGAAAGGCTGGAAGCCCAGAAGATCTCGCTCATGGCGTGATAATCCGACGGATCGTCTACGATTCGTTTCCCGTTCCGGATCACGCACCGAAGCAGTCCTTCCGCGATCTCATCTGTCAGATCGCAGTCGCTGTCCGGTATAAAATACCGTTCCATCGTATGCATCATGATATCGGTAACTCCGGCGCTAAGCTGGTACGTTGGCAACGTTTTCCCCAGTTCCGGATCCATGATGGCAAATCTGCATCGGTTGAAATCGGTATTGATCCCGGCTTTTTTATGCAATGTTTCGTTGGTAAGAACAGCGGAATCACTCATTTCACTGCCTGCTGCCGGCATGGTAAGGACAGCTCCTACCGGGAGGGATTTTGAAAGGGGTACCTTCCTGGTCCACAGATCCCACAGTGCATTGTCCGGATTAGCGCTTCCGTGAGCAATCGCCTTAGCAGTATCGATGGAACTGCCGCCTCCGATCCCGATGATCAGGTCTGCATGACAATCCAGGGCTTTTTGGATTCCTTTTTCCGCATGAGCCAGAGTAGGATTGGGCTGTGCACCGCCGAACTCTTCGAATCCGATTCCTGCCTGTGTTAAGGAAGCCTTGATCCGTTCCAGAAGGCCGGACCGCACCACACTTCCCTGTCCATAGACCAGAAGCGCCTTTGTTCCATATTGAGCCGCTGTCTGCCCGATCCTGTCCAATGCGCTGCGTCCGAAGATCACCTCGGTCGGCGCGTAATATCTGAAATCCTCCATGCTGTCTTCTCCTTTCCCATGCCCTTTCTCAGGATTCCTTTTCTCTGTTCAGACGGAATGCAATGGATCTTTTCAGATAGTCCAGATACACACTGTCATTGCACATGGCTTTGTCCGGGGTATCGGACAGCTTCGCCACTGCTTTTCCGTTTACCGTCTGCAGCTTGATCACAATATTCAGCGGCGGCACACAGGTATCATTGGAGCAGAAGGTTCCGATGCCGAATGCCACCTTGGTTCTGTCGCAGAAATAATCATAGAGTTTTTGTGCCCTGTCAAAATCCAGGCTGTCGCTGAAGAGCAGCTGTTTGGTCTTCGGATCGACCCCGTATTTTTCGTAATGGGCAAGAAGTTTATTGCCCCATTCGTATGGATCTCCGCTGTCATGACGCACGCCCGTAAAGTTGTTCACCATGGCGCGATTGAAATCCAGCAGGAACAGATCGGTGGTAATGGTATCGGTCAGGGCAGTTCCGTTGTCACCTTTATACTCGCTGTACCAGTCATCCAATGCATAATGATTGGTATACGCCAGCGGGATCTCATCGATTCCCTGATACATCTGGACAAATTCATGGGCAAAGGTTCCCACCGGGATCAGGTTGTATTTCTTGGCAAGATAGACATTGGAAGTACCGACGCAGTGGTCCGTCTCGGCCGCAAGCCGTCTGACCACAATATCCTCCCATTCCCTGGACAGCCTTCTGCGGCATCCGAATTCCGCAAAATGGAACGTGTATTTTCCATCCTTGAACGCCTTGATCTTGTCATTCAGTTTCTGGTCGGCAGAGGCGATCAGCGTATCGTAATCATACTGCATCCGGAAATAAACCTCATTGACGATCTCCAGCAGATAAATCTCAAACTGCATCGCCGAGAACAAAGGTCCATCCACAACGATCTCCAGTTGTCCGTCTTTCGTAAGATTTGTGGAAACATAATCCCTCAGAGGATGCCACAGCCGCAGGAATTCCACATAGTCCCGTTTGATGAAACGGATGGAATTCAGGTATTCCAGTTCATCCTTCCGGAATCTCAGGGTACAGAGATGATCGATCTGTTCATTGATCTCATCAAACATTTCCTTTGTGAAGACAATGCCTTCATTGCGGCATTTGAAATAGTATTGTCCGCAAAGATCAGTATGTTTATGGAAGATCACCTGATCCATATTGAATTTGTACAGGTCCGTGTCCAAAAGGGAAACAACGATCGGATCCAGTTTCATTACATTTTCTCCTTTTACAGCAAATCTATAATTTCTTCCGGCACCAGTTCATTTAACTGATGCTTCAACTGCGCGATCCTGAACAGGATCTCCCTCACCTGGGAGGAAGAAACATCCTGATATTTCTGTTCGGAACCCACGACGGTAATGCAGGCTGAAAGATTACGCAGAAAGCCGCTTTCCCGGATCATTTTCCGGACATCCTGTCCGCTGCGTTCCATGCAGACGATTCCGAATTCCTGCGCGATCCGGTCTGCATATTTCCAGACCGTCTCCATCTCTTCCAGTTTGTCTGCTCCACACAGCAAAGAAGGCTCATATCCTTCATCTCTCAGAAAGCACAATGTCTCATAAGTTCTTGGCTGATGATCTGCAAGCAGTTCATAGTCACAGACCTCGATCCAGGGTCTTGTTGCCTTGATCCTGGTCAGCATGGAAAGCCGCTGCATATCCCCAAAGGCATAGTTTTTTCCCTGTTCTCCGGAAATGTAAGTCATCTTGGAGGGGACAAATATCACCCCTTCCTTTCCGGTTTCCTGAAACGCTTTCTGCGCCATCATGACATGAGCCATCGTAGGAGGGTTAAACGCGCCGAAAAATGCCAGGACCTGCTTCATGTTCTTCTCCTTCCTGTCATCACTGAAACGGGGAAAGGATCACCGGCATGGATCTTTTGTGCAGGTTGGCCTTTTCTTTTCTGCGGATCTTTTCATCGGTCTGCGCATCCCCACAGGTACCAAACCGGATATATTGATGGATGTCCCGATAGGAAAGTCCCAGCTTTTCCTCATCGCTGACACCGGAAATTCCGTCAGAAGGCGTCTTTTTCACCAGTTCTTTGGGAAGTTCTTCCATGGTCAGTCCCACTTCCACGACTTCCAGGCTGGTCAGTTTTCCGAGCAGGGAAAAGTCACAGGAAGTATCGCCGTCTTTTGTACAGTATCCCACCGTTGCTTCCGACAGATTGCCGGTGCCCACCAGACGTGCTCCGATGGCCTGGGCAATATAGCGAAGTGTGGTCATCCGAAGGCGCGGTCCTACATTGATGTCGCTCTCCCGGCTGAAGGGGACCACAAACTCCTCTTCCGGAATATCATCCTGCTCCAGATTAGTCTGTGCCTTCAGTGCCGCATGCATTGCCCCGATATTCACCGTCCTGTACCTGATCCCCAGGGATCTGCAGACTGAGAGACTGTCGCTGATATCTTTTTGTTCGCCGTCGGGCAGCATTACGCCGTAGACATGGTCTTTGCCGAGTGCCCTGGCACATAAGGCCGCTGAAACGGTGGAGTCCTTTCCCCCGGAAATCCCGATCACCACTTTATCAAATCCCTGTTCTTCCGCAAGTTTCCGGATTGCTTTCACCAATGTGTCACGGGCACTGACTGCATCAAAATGTTCTAACATACTGACCTCCTCCTGCTACTTTGATAACCGTTAACGTATATTATACCATACTCTTTGCGGAAACCGTATCGGATAATTCTGTCTTTATGAATCCTGTACAGGCAGATACTTCCGGAAGAAATGAATCTGGAAAGGAATGGAAAGCAGGAATGTCAGGATATCAGCCGCCGGTTGTACCATTTCGATCCCTGTAAGTCCCAGGACCCCGGGAAGCAAGAATGCTAAAGGAAGGAAGAACAGTCCCTGACGCAAGGAAGCCAGAAATGTGGCACCGGCTGCGAATCCCAGGCACTGGTATGTCTGGTTCACATAGGTGGAATAGGCAAGGAAGGGCGTAGAGATGCAGGAAAACAAAAGGCATTCCGAGCCGATCCGGATCACATCCGCATCCTGCCGGAACCAAGACATGATCGTCTCCCGGAACGGAAAGACCAATGCTGCGATCAGCAGCACCACCACGGTCCCTGCAGCTGTCGTGATCAGGAACAGTTTCCTGACCCGCTGCATTTTCCCAGCGCCGTAACAGTATCCGGCGATCGGCATATACCCATGGCCGATCCCCAGTACAGTGTTTCTTCCCAGCATATAGATCTTATTGGTAATGGAAATGGCAGCGACTGCACTGTCGCCGTAGATTACCGCCTGATTGTTCAGCACCGCTACCGCCAGGCTGGAAAGCCCCTGCCGCAGGATGGTGGGAGCTCCGGTCCTGATGATCCGCAGATAATCCCCGCCTTTCCGGCTGATATAGCGCGGGTGCAGTTTCACGATGCTCTTTCCGGAAAGAAAGAACCAGGACAGGATCAGAAGGCTCACCAGCTGTCCTGTCATGGTTGCGGCAGCGGCACCGTGGATTCCCATGTGAAAGCTGAAGATGAATAATGGATCCAGCAGAATATTCAGGATACTTCCCGCTGTCATTCCGATCATGGACAGCATGGTCTGTCCTTCTGCTTTCAAAATATTGTTCAGTACAAACGCTACGCACATAAAAGGCGCCGCGATCAGGATATAGGATGCATAATCACTGGCATAAGGAAGCACATTCCGGCTCGCCCCCAGCAGATTCAGGAAAGGCTTCAAAAACACAAATCCTCCTGTCAGGATCACCAGCCCGAACAGGATTCCCGCCGCTACAGCGGAAGAAGCATATCGGAAAGCATCTTTATCTTTTCCTGCCCCAAGCAAGCGGCTGATAATACTTCCGCATCCCATCCCGATGCCAAAGCCGACTGCCTGGATCAGTGCCATCAGGGAGAACACCACTCCGACGGCCGCAGAAGCTTCGGTACTGATCCTGGACACAAAAAAAGTATCTGCTGTATTATAGAAAATGGTGATCAGCTGCGTAATGACCGTCGGGAGAGCCATCCTGAAAAGAAGTTTTCCTGCCGGTTCCTGCAGCATACGGTTTCTTTGTTCCTGGGCGTTTACTGACATACCGATACTGCTCTTTCGTTCTTGTTTGTTTCATGCGAAACCCGCTTACAGGCTCTATTATACTCTTCTTTTCCGGAACAGCATACCGGTCAGAGTATAAAAAACTGCCGCACCTGACCTGAAATCAGATACGGCAGTTTTTTGTTTGTGTTTGTCAGAGATCAGCTCTTCGCTTATTTGCTGTGAGCTGCATACCATGCATCCAGATCGATGTCGTAGATCGCATACTGGTCCACACTCAGACCATAGTTCGGATCATCGAAACTCCAGGATTCATACGGAGTCGGGATAAACAGTTCCATCTCGGAACGCAGTCTCTTACTGGAGAAGATGGTATAGGTCGGAGTGGTAAGATAATCATTTACCTTTTCCATAGCGATCACTTCGCCGCCTTCCGGTACCCATCCTTCATTCACAGCCTGACCTTCGGCATTTTCAGGTGCCGCATTTTCCTGCGGAGCCTGTCCCGGTGCAGAGTCGCCTTCCGGAGCCGGTCCTTCCGGTGATTCGCCCTCCGGTGACCCTCCTTCCGGTGGAGCCTGGCCTTCTCCGGAACCGCCTGCATCAGGAGCGCTCTCTCCACCGCCCTGGCCGCCGCCGGATTGTCCGGAAGTACTCAGGTCAATATAAAAGCTTCCTGTGAAATCCGTAAACATATGAAGATGCCAGAGTTTCCACTCATCTCCTTCCTTCACAAAATCAGCGCCGTAGGCTTCCCAGATCGTATTGCCCTTCTGCCCTGTTTCTGCCACCAGGCCCGGTGAATACCAGAAACACTTGGCTGTCTGTCCGTCATCCGCCACTTCAATGATCGACGTGGTGGTCACGTGCATCAGCAGCTGTCCCACACCGCCGTACACATCCAGGATTTCCTCGTCGCTCCATCCTTCGATGTCGATGTTGTTTTTCTTACAGTAGTTTTTTGCGGAGCTCAGCCAGCTCTCTGTATGGCCGTCTACATAGGCTTCCCAGATTGCCGGATACCCTACCATAAAGCCCTGGTTCTGGCCAAAGGATGCGGTCGCCTGGTTTTCCGGTTCCTGCACCCAGATCTGTTCCATCTCTTCCTGGTGCAGGCCGTAGCAGTGATACATGACATGACGGGACATCACGTTCTGGATCGCCTGCTGATCCAATGCTTTCTGTGCCATGGCGTAAACCGTGGCAATGTCAACGTCGCCGGCCTCAGCTGCAGCTGCAGAGCCGGCCAGTCCGAGGATCATGGCCGCACAGCAGATGGCTGTGATCAGCCGTTTCAAAGTCTTGTTCATAAAATCCCTCCTTTACAGATGTGAATACCAGTTTCACTTTACCGATTCACTCTGGGAAATACAAGGAATGCTCCGCAAATGTAAAGAAGATGTAACCATTTCAGCAATAGTGACAATAGGTAGTTTTCGCGAAGGCCGAAGGCGGTTTTACCATAGACGAGGTTTAGTGGAGAAAGCCATGGTTGATTGGAATTACGCCCGGTGTTCTTTATTTCAGATTTTTAGAAATAAAAGAATACAAAGTGTTCTTTATTTTGGCAATTCAGATATTTGAGAACAGCCCATGTATTCTTAAATACCGGAAAATGCCCATATGAGAATATTATATATTCTTTTATAGAGCAAATCCAGAAATAGAGAATACATTGTCTGTTCTTTAAATATGAAAAACCGCTTATAAAGAACATTTTGTATTCTCAAATATGGAAAAATCCCGATAAAAGAACACCATGTATTCTTAAATCGGGCATATGCTAAATATGAGAACAGATTTCAAATAAAAATGCTGCCTGGAAAGCGGAATGCAGCTTATACCATGCGGCCTTCCTTGAACACCTTCATCATCTCGTTTGTCAAGCTGAAGGAATCCGGCTGCAGTTCGATCTCGTCCCGTGTCCTCCATTGGGCAAGCTTCAGTTCATTCTCGTCCATCCGGATCTGCCGGTCTCCTTCCACATCACAGAAAAAGCCGGCCAGCACATCCTGGGCAATGCCCCAGGGCTGGGATTTGTAATAGCGGATATTGGTGACGGAAAGACCGGTCTCTTCCATGACCTCTCTTTTTACCGTCTCTTCCAGTGTCTCACCGATCTCGGCGAAACCGGCTACCAGAGCATAATATTTAAAACCTCCCCTGTACTGAGTCACCAGCAATTTGTCATGGTCTGTCACGCCTACGATCACTGCCGGCTGCAGCCTGGGATAGATCCGGTGGCCGCAGGATGGGCAGATCATCGCCCGTTCTCTTGTATCCGGAACTGTCCGGGCGGAACAGCGGCCGCAGAACCGGCTTTGGCTGTACCACTGATTCAGATGGTCTCCCGTAAAGGTGATCATGCCGTCCACATTATCACAGAACAGTCTGAGATCCCGGACATTCTCGTAAGAAAAGCCATCGGCCGAAAAGATATTGCCGCTGATGTCCAGATAATACTCGGTGTCATCCACGCAGAAAGCATAAACTGCATTCAGGCCCTCTTCAGGCAGTTCACAAAGGCGTGGATAGATCAGTCCTTCCGGTCCTTTTTTTACCAGGATCTTTCCGCTGTCATAGCAAAGAATACGGCTTTCCCCGGAAGGCGCCGCATTCGGTCTGTATTCATTATAAAATCGATGGGGATAAATGTCCTGTATCATTTTTCGTATTCTCCGATCCAGTTCACTGTGATTCTTCCGGTATCGATATCCCGCTCCGGGAGAGGCTCCTTTATATGTCCCAGGGAAAGTCCCAGAAGAGGCTGGAAATCTTCCGGAAGATCCAGAAGATCTGTATGATCCAGTTCGGGGATCCTCCGCATGGAATCCAGAGCGAACCACATAAAACAGCTGCCGAGTCCCAGGTCCTGGGCTGCCAGATGCATGGACAGCGCCGCACTGGCAGCATTGCACCATTCAATATGAGGCTCCAGATCCTGCTTTCTGTGGGAAATGAAGATCACAGCCGGCGCATGGTAAAACGGATCATAGGCATTTTTCTGCTCCAGGATCTCGTCGGCATTGCTGACATTGTTGATGATCTTTGCCATTTCATCTGTATTGCTGCGGCGGATCAGGGCAGCTTCCGCCAGTTTCCGAAGCACTTCCCTGTCTCTGACTACCGTAAAGCACAGATCATGGTAGCGGTTGCTTCCTACCGGAGCATATTCTCCGGCTTTCAGCACAGCTTCGATCTCGCTGTTCGTCAGCGGCTGGTCCGTGTACTTCCTGGATGATGTCCTTCTCTTCAGCAGTTCCTGATACTCCATTCGGGCTCCTTCCTCAGGCCTTTGTAAGGCCGCTTTCTTGTATGATCCTTTCCGAGCCGGCGATGATGGATCCTTTTGCCTGACGGTCAAAAACCGGTTCCGTTCCTTCCATGGACACACAGACTCCGCCTGCTTCCCGTATGATCAGCGCGCCTGCCGCATAATCCCAGACAGACAGCATCGTTTCATAAAACAGTCCTGCCCTCCCCGCTGCCACATAGCAAAGATCCAATGCTGCAGAGCCGCTTCTTCTGACATCCTGGCAGCGTCCAAACACGCTTCGCAGTGCTTCAAACGTTTTGTCAGTCAGTTCCGGATAATAGGGAGCCGATCCAAACAGAACCAAGGAGCCTGCAAGAGTGTTCTCCGGGATCATGAGCCGTTTCCCATTCAGAAATGCCCCTTCTCCTTTCCCTGCGCAGAACAGTTCCTCTTTATAGGGATCATAGATCACTGCCGCAATGGGCTCATGGTCTCTGACGCAGGCGATGGAAGTGCAGCTGTGCCGGTAGTGATGGACAAAATTGGCCGTTCCGTCGATGGGATCGATGACAAAGATCATCTGTTCCGGGTCCGGAGAGACTGCATCACTTTCCTCACTGATAAACCCCGCTCCCGGAAATGCTTTTGCCAGCTCTTCGATGGCATACTCCTGAACCCGGACATCATACTGGGTGACCAGGTCCCTGAAACTGGATTTGGAAGAAGCATGCATCTGATCTTCTTCCGCATTTCGTATGATCTCACCGCAGCCTTTGACTACCGTGATCATCTTTTCCAGTATCTGATTGATTTCCATATTTTTCTTTTCCTCTTCCGGTGTCATAACGAAACAGGTCGAACTTTATGAAGCCCATGTTTCTCAGGATATCCCTGCTTTTTTCCTGGTCTTTTTCAGTATTGAATCCCTCGATCAGAGGGATCCGGATACATACATGTTCCGGGTCCGCTGCATGAACCAGATATTCAAGATTGAGCAGCACTTTCTGATTATCCCGTCCGGTATACGCCTGATAGATCTCAGGGTTCATATCTTTGATGTCGATCAGAAAGAAGTCCAGATCATTGACAACTTTTACCAGTTCTTTCCGGTCGACCGCCAGGGAAGATTCCAGGCTGAGCTTCCATTCCGCAGGGCATGCCTGACGAAACGCATGGATAAAATCCGCATACAGCAAAGGTTCCCCGCCGCCGAAAACGATCCCGCCGCCCGTGGCCTGGAAATACAGGTCGTCGATAGACACCTCCCGCAGAAGCTCCTGTACAGTATACGTCCGCAGCGGTTTTGTACTGCGGAAACACTGGGGATTCAGGCAATACCGGCACCTTAAGGGACAGCCGTGTCCCGCTGCCAGTGTGGTTACCCCCTCCCCGTCAACGCCGATCCGGAGCCTGGAAACGCCAATAGAATGAAATACCGGCTCCATTTAGTGCAGAACCTCCACAGGCTCCTCAACGATCTCATCTTCCACAGGCTCCTCATACGGTGCGATCAAACCGGACAGATCATCATCCGGATATACAATATACGGCACATCCCCTTCCAGCTGATAAGGATCCGGATCAACATATCCCGGATCTCCTTTCAGGTTCTGCGCAATGTCCCTGATATTGTCAACAATCTCCTGGCCGAAATCCGCAACGTCTTCCAGACTGCATCCCGTAAGCCCCGCCACACATGCTGCGGAAACGCCGGTAATGGCAACTGCCTTGCCGAGTTTTCTGCGAAGGCTCAATTCCCGTTCCAACTGACGGACTTCGCTCTCACATTTGGGGCATGTGCCTTTGCAGTTTCCCTTGTGGCTGCATTCGCTCACTACCCATTCAATGTCGTTATGTTCCGCAATCTGTCTGCGGATATCCTTTAAGATCCTGCATTTATCTTTTCCGTTCATATCTGTCTCCTTTTTCTTCGCCTGATCTCACTGATCGTTTTTTGCACAATCTGCTTACGATCATACAGTACGCACCGGAAAAACATTTACTACAATCTTAATGCTTATTCTTTCATTTCCTTATAACGGTCCACGCAGTCAGATGCATCATAATAGACCTTGTTCTTCTCGACAAACCGAATCCTGCCGCCTGCTGCCTCCAGAATATTGACTTCGCAATTCAGCGGCACATGCTGCTGCCAGAAATCTGAAGGATCCTCATACAGACAGTTCAGCATGGCCCGCATGGCAAACCCGTGAAGAGAGATCAGATAAGTCCTGCCATCATCCTTTTCTGCCAGTTCCCAAAGGAACTGCTGGGTCCTTTCACATACCTGCCTGGCGCTCTCTCCTCCCGGAAACCCGGGAAATTCAAATGGCCTGTTAAAAAACACTTTTGCCTCTTCTTCTGACACACCCCGCAGATCGGTCCGAAAGCGTTTTCCTTCCCATTCTCCCATGCCGATTTCTTTGATCCGCTCGTCAATCAGAATGGGGACATCCAGATTTTTGCTTTCCCGCAGAATGATCTGCGCCGTCTGCCGTGCCCTGATCAGCGGGCTGGAAAAACAGCCGTCAAATCGGATCCCCTGCATCCCCCGGCCGGTAACCACAGCCAGTTCTTTTCCTTTTTCATTTAATGGGTTGTCTGACCATCCCTGAAACCGTCCTTCCTTATTCGCCTCGGTCTCCCCATGCCTGATGACATACAGCAGCATAACGATACTATCCTTTCCGTTATATGATCCTTATGGGATTGTACATGACAGACCCCTTTTTTTCAACCGCATAGGGGATTGCCCCAGCAGTTACAGAAATGTCACAGATTATACGTTTTCAACAATGGCCAATACGCATATTCAATAGAGTCTTCAATTTACACCATTTTCACATTTTACTATAATAAAGTCATTAAATCTGTAGGAGAGAACGACTATGATGAAATTTTTCCAGAAAATGGACAAGAACCAGTTTTTCGTTTTATTCGCTGCATTTTTGTGGATCCTGATCTGCAATATTATCGTACAGTTCCTGCATGGCCCGTTAAGCAGCATCGGTATTCCGGGATGGACAATTTTCCTTGCCAATGTCCTGTTTTTCATTAAAGGCAATCCAAAGCACGTGGAAGGACTTCTTGAAAATGCCTGCGGGGCCATTTTCGGTCTGCTCGGCGCCATGGGACTTATCTATCTGAATATCTGGTTTGCCGGTATGGGTGCTTCCACACTGCTGGCAACGATCATCGCCATAGCCATCTTCCTGTTCCTTACGATCGCGATCCATCCTCTGGCTCCTTATGTATTCAACAATATGGCCCTTTGCTTTTTCCTGGTCGCTCTGATCAACGAGGAGACCCAGACAGCTCTGATCGCCAATCCCTGGTCTCATTTTGCAGGCGTCATCCTGGGCAACGGTATCGTGAACGTTGGAACGATCCTGGCAGTCAGTTTTGTCACAAAACGTCTGGCGAAGAAATAACATGCATCTTAGATCAGGCAGGATATGCCTTAAAAAAAACAGCGCGGCCTTTTCAAGGTTCGCGCTGTTTTTGGTTTCCGGATCCTGAATGTCACTCTTCTGTCTTTTCCTTTACCGGGAAGACCAGAGTAATGGTTGTTCCTTCTCCCGGTTCGCTTTCCAGTTCCACATTGGCATTGTGGAACTTGGCTCCGTGTTTGACGATCGAAAGGCCAAGGCCGGTCCCGCCGACATCGGAGGAGGAATTCTTGTCCACCCGGAAGAACCGTTCAAAGACACGGTCCTGGTACTCCTTAGCGATACCGATCCCGGTATCTGCCACGCTCAGTCTGGTCGCTTCCTCTGAAGAGGAGATCGTCACGTCTACCCGTCCGCCCGGCTGATTATACTTGATCGCATTATCGCACAGATTGGTGATCATCTCAGTCAGAAGCTGGGAGATCCCGCTGACATGGGCATGATCGCCGGACAGCTGAATAGTAACCTCTTTTTCTTTCGCTTTCTGTTCCAGGCTGCTGACGACGTCTTCGGAAAGCTGATAAAGATCGATATCCTCCTGGGTCGGTCCTACTGCTTCCTCATCCAGTTTAGACAGAGCGATGATATCATCGATCAGGGAGATCGTCCGAATGGACTCCTGATAGATATCCTCGGAAAACTCCTTCATTTTCTCCTGTGGTACGATACCCTGGGCCATCAGTTGTGCCATCCCCGAAATAGATGTGATCGGCGTTTTCAATTCATGAGAGATATTGGCGGTGAATTCCCTGCGCATCTGCTCTCTCTGCATGGTTTCCTCCTGGATCGTCATCTTCTGCTCCTGGATCTTTTCGATCAGAGGCTGCAGTTCCGGATAAGATATCATTTCAGGATGATCCAGGTCGATCTCATTGATAGGCCGTACGATCTTCCGGGCTGCCCGGAAAGCCAGCACAGCGGAAATGATCAGTACGATCACCAGGACCCACAGCACAGGGCTCACATTCATGAACACATCCATGACGGAAGGCAGCGGCCTGCTGATCCTCAGAATGGTTCCGTCATCACAGCGCATTGCATAATACATGGCCGTGAGGCCGACCAGATCCGAATTCCGTACGGCAGATCCTGCTCCTTCCTTAAGAGCGGTCTGTACTTCGGGATATTCTGATTGGTTAGATGACGCAGGAGTGCTATTTTCTGCCTTACCGGAAGGATCCTCGCCAATATGGTCATACAGGATCTCTCCGGCTGCATCGATCCATGTGATCCTCCCAACCAGATGCAGATCATCAAAAAATGCGGTTCCGTTCATCATGAGACCCTGCTCCGCATAGGCAGCCTCTTTCTGGAGCGCATTTCGCATATCATTTCGCGATCCGGTAAACTGAAGTGCGAAAAACAGCAGCCCGCAGATGATCAGGACGGATATTCCGACCAACAATATATTTCTGAAAATTGTTTTGATCATATCTTAATCTCCGATATATTTTTACTGACCCGATGGACAAATGAATCACTGAATGGAAAACTTTTCCCGATATTGCTCATAAGTGCGTTCAAAATCGGGAAGGCGTTTTTCCTTGACCCGGTCAATATACTCATGACCCGCGTAATACTCCGAATGCATTTCAATGATCGCCAGGGCGACATTGGAACAATGATCGGAGATCCGTTCGAAATTAGTGACCAGATCATTGAAGACAAACCCGTTGGCAATGGTGCACTGTCCGTTCTGCAAACGGTCTACATGATGCATTTTCAAGGTATCGCTGAGATCATCAATGACTTCCTCCAACGGCTCTACCTTTTTGGCCTGTACTTCATCTTCTCTCAGAAACGCCTCCAGGGTCAGGGAAAGGATCTCATTGATGGCATCTACCATAACGGATAATTCCTTCTTTGCCTCATCAGAAAAAACGATCTGCTTTTCGTGGATCTCAGATGCATTTTCCGCAATGTTCCTGGCATGGTCTGTGATCCTCTCAAAATCCGACAGAGAATGAAGAAATACGGAAGCGTACCGGTTCTGCTGCTCTGTCAGTTCCTGTCCTGTCAGTTTCATCAGGTAAGAGCTCAGTTCATCTTCAAACAGATCCCCGTATCCTTCCAGTTCCAATACTCTGTCCACGCCTTTCTGGCTGAACTGGCTTAAAAGCGAGGAAGCCTCGGAAACGGCATCTTTCGCCTGTTTTGCCATATCGCAGATCACGCTCCTGCTCTGCTCGATCGCCAGAGCCGGATGGGACAGGAACCGGTCTTCCAGACTGACGGTTGGATCTCCGGTTTTCTTTTTATCCGGAATAAGGCTTTTAACCAGTGCTTCCAGGACATCGGTAAAAGGAGCCAGCAAAAGCAGCATGATCAAACGGAAGATCGTATTGACCAGCGCAATGGAAAACGGATCCATGACCCTTGTCATAAAATCAAATGTAAAGACGGCATCCAGGATATAAAAGATGGATGCAAAGACCATGACCCCCATGAAATTGGCAGCCAGATAGCTGAAAGCCGTACGTCTGCCGTCTGTTCTGGCTCCGATCGAGGAAAGGAGCACCGGGAACGAAGCACCGATCGCTATGCCCATGAGAAGCGGAAGCGCGGAACTCAATGTGATGGCTCCGGTGATTGACAGCGCCTGCACGATACCGACAGCAGCGGATGCAGACTGCAGAAGCGCGCAGAACGCAAGACCGATAATGATCCCCAGGATCGGATTATTCAGGCTGGTCAGGGTAGATGTGAACCATTCCTGCTCCCCCAGTCCCTTCACGGAACCGCTCATCAGACTCATACCGAACATCAGGATCGCAAAACCCATCATGATGTCTCCCACATGATGATGCGTCTGGTTCTTACTGAACATCCTGAGGATAATGCCTGCCACAGCCACGATCCCGGTCAGGGTCGATGTAGACAGGAGACTGCTGATCCCGGAAGGCCCATTGATGTAACTGAGACAGATCACCCATCCGGTAATACTTGTTCCCAGGATAGCTCCCAGTATTACATAGATCGCCTGACGGACTTTCATCATCCCCGAGTTGACAAAGCCTACCACCATGACAGATGTGGCGGAGGAAGACTGGATCACCGCCGTCACGCCGGTCCCCAGAAGAATGCCCTTCAGCGGGGTGCTGGACAATTTGAACAGGATCGGTTCCAGTTTATTGCCGGATACATGTTTCAGTCCGTCTCCCATCAGGGACATACCGAACAAAAACAATGCCACTCCGGAAAGCAGGCTGATAATATCAGATACACTCATGCTCTGTACCGGATCCGCATTTCTTGCACTGCGGATCACATCTCCTTTCTTTCAAAGGCTGCGGTCTTTCCATTCTCCTTGATGTATACTGCTTCAGCTGCATTCGACCGCTATTATAGTATACCATCAAATACTTCATTTCGTCTCTTATTTTTATATTAAAACTATACGAATTATTTTTATCTGCTCAACTTGTCTAGCGATACAAGTGCCGTCTTCGAAGGCCAGTAATGATGCGGCGTATTAACTGCTGCCAAAAAACAGCCTGTGAACGATTTCTATGCGGGAGGGATGCTGCTATGCCTTTTTTATCAACCTATGAACGGTTTTTCTCGGATTCCTGCCCAGAAAAACAGCCTGTGAACGATTCTACAGAAAAAATCATTCACAGGTTGTTAAATTAGGCAAGATACTGATATCCTACTTAATAACCGTTCATAAGCTGTTTTTTTGAACAATCCGGATCCGGAAGGATAATCTCCGGATCGTTAATATTTCAGGAAAGTATTTTTGTCACTGCACCTGAATTCATGAAAGATTCTGATCAGCTCTGTTCGTTTCTTCTCATATTTCGCAAGCTTTTTGTCAGCGTTTCTCATTCCCAGAAGTTTTCTGAGCATTGTAAACAGTTCATCCAGTTTTTTCCTGGAACTGACATCCTGTTTCGTTACATGAATGACCCGATATCCCGACACAGCAATAGCGCTGTCCCGTCTTTTATCTTTTGCATGCTGAGAAGAAGACAGATGGGAAATGTCACTGTCATATTCCAGGATCAGCTTATCCGGCAGCCACCCCAGATCCCCGTAGCAGGCATGCCCATCCATCAGGCATTCTCCCTCTTTCGAGAATGGAATCAAAAAGTTCATAACCGGAAGCTTCAGCCTGTACCCGCCATCCGACATTCTCAGCATTGATAAAACGGCCAGCATGGTTTCCACTCTGGAGTTTGACCGGTCCAGGATATACTGCAGTGCACGGAGTGCTCTCCGGCGTCCTCGACAGTCACGGGCTTTTTCCAGAAAATGTCTGATCTTCTTTACATTTGTCACCGGCTCCCTTGATCTTTGTTCATATTCAGCGCTGCTGTCATAAAGATAGATCCCACACAGTTCTGTGCCAAAGATCACAAGCCTGTGAAAATCAAAGGCCTGCGCAGCCTGAAGAAAACATAGTTCCGGAGAGGCAATGATCACTTGATCTCCATGCATTGTCCCAAGCAAGGCAAAGCTGTTCTCCGGGGTCGATCCGGGCCGGACCACAGTCTTGCACCACCTGTTTTTACGTCTGTCGATATCTTTCGGACACATGACTGATACCGGAAGGCCAATCCCAAGAGCCATGGAAACACTTTCCATGTTTTTTCGATCAATGCAAAAATCATAGATTTCAGGAAGATTTGCAGACAGATAGTTTCCATTCTGAATGCTGAAAAAGGCAGGCTGATAATGCAGCCAGAAAATAGCTGCACTGGGAAAAACAATAGGTATGATCATAGCTGTTTCCTTTCTGCCTCTGACAGATTATGAGCATACCAGATTATGGATCAGATATCTGTGAATTGTTCGTGAAACATTTTCCGGAATCAGTCCAGAACCTTGTGGCTGGTCCATTTCCCGCTGCGGTAGCGAAGATAATTGGCTACAGACCTGACAGCCCAGTCCAGGAAATATCCGGACCAGATCCCGATCAGTCCCATATGCAGGAACCTGCAGAGCACGGTTGTCAGTCCCACCCGGAATACCCACATGGAGATCACGGCTGTGATCATGGTGAAATTTACATCGCCTGCTGCCCGCATGCCGTTGGAGGGAACAAATGCCATCGGCCAAAGGAACGGCTTTACTATGGAGATCACCAGCATAACAGACATGGTAAGGGCAATGGTTGCCTCATCGAAATTCGCCAGACGGCAGACCGGAAGAGAAATGGCATAGATGAACCAGTTCGTGGCGAGAAGCAGAACAGCTGCCCAGATCGTCAGCTTTTTGATATAGTATTTTGCCTGATCCGTTTTTCCGGCTCCGATACAGTGTCCGGCCACAGTCACCAGACCGGTGCCGACTGCAGAGGAAGGCATGGAGGAAAAAAACTCCAGCTGTACTATGATCGCATTAGAGGCGATCGCCATAGTCCCCAGAGTTGCCACAGTACTCTGTACGATCAGTTTTCCGAACTGGAACATGGAGTTTTCGATTCCTGTGGGGATTCCAATCTTAAGGACACGCAGGATCAATCTCATGTTTGGCCGGATTTTCAGGTAGCTTCCAATGATCAAAAGTTCTTTTTCTCTTCTTAACGCGACCATTATGATCACGCAGGCCAATGCCATGGAAACCGTGGTGGCAAGAGCTGCTCCGGATACTCCCATTCTGACGACAAACAAAAGGATATAATTGCCAATGATATTCAGAACGTTGCAGGACGCAGAGATGATCATCGGAAGTTTTGAATTGCCGGCTGCCCGATAGATCGCCGCACAGGCATTGAACATGGCAATGAAAGGATAGGAAATGATCGTGATCAGAAAATACTGAAGCGCCGCATCCATGACGGCAGGCTCCACATTTCCGAAAATGAGCTGCAATAAGCCCTTGCGGAACAGAAGGCACATGGCCATCAGGAAAACGGAGATCACAGCAGAACTTAACAGTACCTGGCCTGCCGCGTCGCCGGCTCCTTTTTTATCGCTTCTTCCCAGAAACTGGGCACAGATAATACATCCTCCTGTCGAGACTGCAGTGAACAGGAAAATGACAAGCTTATTGATAGAATCCACACAGGAAACCCCGGATACGGCAGCGCTTCCGATGTTGGAGACCATAAGGGTGTCAACGGTTCCCATGAGGGCGGTCAGCACCTGTTCTATGATCAGCGGTATCAGCAGTTTTCGAAGGTCTTTATTGGAGAACATCATGATTATTCGTTCTGTTTCATCCTTTCTTTTTTCGAAGCAGCATATTCAGTGGTAATTCAGCCAGGATCACTGCGGCAAATACAAGAATACAGCCCGTCAGTTCTCTGGCAGAAAGCGCCTGTCCCAGGATCACCCAGCCCGCAAGAGCGGAGAAAACCGACTCCAGGCTCATTAACAGAGATGCTACTGCCGGTTCTGTGTGTTTCTGTGCAATGACCTGCAGCGTGTATCCCACAGCGCCGGATAAAACCCCGGCATACAGGATCGGGACTGCAGCAGCCAGAATGCTATCCGCAGACGGCTGTTCGAACAGCAGCATGCCGATCCCGCCGATCACTGCAGAAACAACGAACTGCAGCACGGAAAGAAGCACCAGATTTTCCAGCCTGGAAGAATAATGATCCACACACAGGATCTGGCAGGCAAATAAAAAAGCACACAATATCACCAGCAGGTCCCCGCTGCCGATGGAGAATCCTCCTTTTACACTGATCAGGTACAGACCGGCAATCCCCAGGATCACACAGATCCAGATCTTCTTTTCCGGTTTTCGTCCGATCACGAGGCCCAGGATCGGCACCAGGATCACATAAAGGGCAGTGATAAAGCCGGCTTTTCCGGCGGTCGTATACTGGATCCCGGCCTGCTGGGCAATGCTTGCGCTTCCCAGGAATACACCGCATAACAGCCCGCCTTTCAGATATTCGGAAGGCTTGTTGACGGCAGTGCCTGCCGCATCATTTCGGTCAGCGGACACTTCTCTTTCCTTTTTATTCTTCTTTCCGATGAGAAGTGCCACCGGAAGCAGCACCAGTGCAGACAAAACGTATCGAAAAAACACAAAGGTCCAGGGCCCCACATGCTCCATGCCTACACTTTGTGCTACAAAGGCGATCCCCCAGATAAGCGCTGTTACAAGCAGCAGGAGATTGCTGATCTGTTTTCTTCTGCGATCCTTCATAAAGGCCTTTCATCAATGTTGTCTGCCATAACTTTCAGCTGTAGACTATATATTATTTTCTGCTGTTTGTGAAGAAGCATGCAGCGGAAAACTTCGTTCTTTCTTTTAATGGAACCCCTTTTTTTCAGATCCTGCTGCAGCACTTTTCTGAAAGGCTGCATTTGGATGCTGACTTTTGAAAACGCCTGCATTTATGAAAAATACCATCCAAAAATCCCGGAAAATCCGTTTTTTTTGGATGGTAAGATTGCAAATTACCAGTGTTTTTTTATTGGAGCCTCCAAACCGGCCAGAATAACTGAACCAGTTGAACCAGGAAGCACTGCCGCGTCAATCATACAGATGACATACCACAACGTGTCCCGGTTCGATCTCTTTCGGCACCGGTTCCACGAACTTGCATTTTTCCATGCATTTCGCGCACCGGGTATGGAACTTGCAGCCGGAGGGCGGATTAGCCGGAGACGGAATGCTTCCCTCCAGGATCACCCGGTTCATCTTCACGTCCGGATCCGGAACCGGGATCGAACTGAACAGAGCTTCCGTATAAGGATGCAGCGGGTTGCTGAAGATTTTCTTCTTATCACCGTGCTCCACCAGATTGCCCAGGTACATGACGCCGATCGTATCGGAGATATGCTCTACCACGGAAAGATCATGGGAGATAAACAGGTATGTCAGTCCCAGATCCTTCTGGAGATCCCTCAGCAGGTTAATGATCTGTGCCTGGATCGATACGTCCAGTGCAGACACCGGCTCATCACAGACGATGAAATCAGGTTTCAGCGCGATTGAACGGGCAATGCAGATCCTCTGCCGCTGTCCGCCGGAAAATTCATGAGGATACCGGTCCTTATGATAGGGCTGCAGACCGCATTGAAGCATGATCTCGTCAATATAGTCACTGAACTCCTCTTTCGGAACGATGTTGTGCTCTTTCACGGCTTCGCCGATGATCTCACTGACCGGAAATCTCGGAGACAGACTGGAGTACGGGTCCTGGAAGATCATCTGGATCTTCGGCCGGATCCTTCGCAGTTCCTCGTGAGGCAGGCTGTGAATATCGATCCCGTTGAAAAGGATCGAGCCGGCTGTTTTATCGTTCAGCCGTAGGATCGTTTTTCCTACCGTCGTCTTACCGCAGCCGGATTCCCCTACCAGGCCCATGGTCGTTCCCCTCTTGATGGAGAAAGAAACATTGTCCACAGCACGCACATAGCCGACCAGCCGTGAGAACAGGCCTGCTTTTATGGGAAAGTACTTCAGAAGGTGGCTTACCTCGATCACGTTCTGTTCATCATGCGGAGGAACAGGCAGTGCCTGGACAGACTGGATATGTTCCTTCAGCCAGTCAAGACTCCCGATCTTTGTTGTTTCATTTGCAGAGAGTTCCTTTTTTTCTTCAGCCATCGTCATTCTTCGCCCCCTTTCTCATATAAATAGCAGGATACTGCATGGGTTGGGGAGACATAGATCATTTCCGGATATACTCCCTTGCATTTATCAACGCACATTTCACAGCGGTCTTTAAAATAACAGTAATCAGGCAGGTTGATCGGGTTCGGCACGGACCCGGGGATGCTGTACAGACGCTCCGTGTCCTTTCCGACGACAGGTTTGGAAGCCATCAGTCCGATGGTGTATGGATGTCTGGGGTCGTGGAAGATCTCCGAAGCCAGGCCCTTTTCCACGATCCTGCCGGCGTACATGACTACCACATAATCAGCCATTTCCGCGATCACACCCAGGTCATGCGTGATCAGCATGATACTGGAATTGATCTTATCCTTCAGGTTTCTCAGAAGGTCCAGGATCTGTGCCTGGATGGTCACATCCAGAGCGGTGGTCGGCTCATCTGCAATGATCAGCCGCGGATTGCAGGCCAGGGCAATAGCGATCATGACACGCTGCCGCATACCGCCGGACAGTTCGTGAGGATACATCCGGTATACGCCTTCCTTATTGGCGATCCCGACCAGTTCCAGCATTTCCAGGGTACGTTCTTTTACCTGTTCCTTTGACCACTCGGGATTGTGCAGCTTGATGACTTCATCCACCTGCATACCGATACGGAATACCGGATTCAGACTGGTCATCGGCTCCTGGAAGATCATGGAAATCTGTGAACCGCGGATCTTCTGCATTTCCGAGATCGGAGTCTTCGCTATATTGTAAGTTCCTGCCTTTCCCGCAAAACGGATCTCCCCTTCCACGATCTGTCCCTGTGGCCTTTGCACAAGCTGCATCAGAGAAAGGGATGTCACGCTCTTTCCGCATCCGGACTCACCTACGACGCCGACGGTCTTGCCGATGGGAACTTCAAAGGTAATGCCATCTACGGATTTGACTGTTCCGATATCCGTAAAGAAATAGGTGTGAAGGTTATCAAACTCCACGACATTATTCGGGTCATGCATCTGTGTCATGTACTCGGAAGGATCTACATGACGGCGGTTGCGTTCCTTTTCGATCTTGTTCGTGATCCGGCGGTTTCTCTTGGATATGGCCGCGGATTCACGCCGGGATATATAATTCGGCTGATTTTTCTTTTCTTTCGCCATATCGTTCACCTACCTTTTCATCTTCGGGTCAAACGCATCACGCAGACCGTCACCAACGAAGTTAAATCCCAGTACTGTTATCAGGATCAGCGCGCCGGCCGGGATCCAGATCCACCAGGCATTCGTCATGATATGCATATCGGTAGCCTGGTTGATGATGGAGCCCCAGGAAGCCATGGGGTATTTGACGCCCAGGCCCAGGAATCCCAGCGTCGCTTCCAGAAGGATTACAGAGCCAAGTCCCATCGTGGCGTTAACGATCAGCAATGGCATGACATTCGGCACCAGATGACGGAAGATCCACTTGGAAGTCTTGATACCGGTAGCTTCCGTGGCAATCATGAAATCCTGTTCCCTGAGGGAAAGGATCTGACCGCGGACAACCCTGGCGATACCGGTCCATCCCAGAACGCCGATCACTACCATCAGCAGGAACAGTCTGGCTGTGGCACCGACCTTCAGATGATCCAGAACAGAACCGATGATGATGATGGTCGGATAGAACGGGATCGCATTTACCAGGTCTACCAGACGCATCAGCGCTGTATCCGTCCATCTTCCGAAATATCCGGAAATACCTCCGATGATAACACCGAGGAATGTTTCAAAAAATACGACGACGAAACCAACCATCAGAGAGACTCTGCCGCCGTACATCAGCCTGGTCAGAAGATCCATTCCATAGCTGTCCGTACCAAGCGGATGCTCAGGAGACGGGCCTTCAGCAACCAGCAGCAGCTGTGATTTCTGGGCAGTCTCTACATAATAGTTTCCATTGACCAGGTTGATCCTGGCATTGACCTCTTCTTCGTTGGAGTCCGTGAAGGAGAAATCTGCTGCGCCTGTACGGATCACTTCGGAAGCTTTAAGGAGGAAATCGCTGGACAGCACCGTGTCTGTCTGATAAGCGCCAATGTTGATATCAGAGATCAGCATCACCACTTCGCCATCCACAGAAAGCTCGGTTTCGGTTTCTGTCTCTGTCAGCTCAAAGACCTTTCCATCGTACTCAAAAGAAGTCTCATCCTCACCGGCTGCTTTGTAAACTGCTTTGACAAATTCAAAGTTTCTGGTAAGCGGTTCATATTCATTGTCCAGTGCCAGAAAAACATCGTAGGAAACCAGTACACTGTCTTCCCCGGCCAGTTCAAAGACGATCTCTTTCGCGACTGAGGAAACCTGGAAGGTATAGTCACCGACTTCCAGGGTCGTCTCTTTGGATTTCTTATCAGCAGCTCTGGCTGTGAGGGCTTCCCGGATCTCCGGCGTATCAAACTCCGGTTCGATCTTGTTGATCTTACCCAGAAGGGCGCTTGCGACAAATTCGGTGCCCCCTATCGCATAAACCGGTTTTCCGTCCTTAAAATCAAGGACCGTCACGGTATAATTCGCATTGTTAGATTCAAAGGAAACTGTGTCACCGATGTTCAGCTCTTTTCCGCCGGTTTTGCCTGAAACGGCCAGAAGGAACTGGCTGCGGGCACCGGATGGAAAATCATAACCATCCGCAACAATGTAATTGGGATCCGTGTTATATCTGCCTGTCGCGTAAGTCTTCCACTCATAAGAATCTTTCGTGAAGAGCTGCGCGATGGAATAAGGCGAGAAGATCGGCCCCAGGAAGGAAAAGATAAACATCACGACCAGGATGACAAATCCCACGATGGCCAGTTTGTTCCGCACAAACCGTTTGAACACCATCATGGATGGAGAAAGTACCTTAATACGTCTGGCATCGTCCAGCGCGTATCCGTTTTCCTGTGTTTCCTGAGAGGAATTGGTTTTGATTTCTTCTGTGTTCATTCTTAATCCCCCTTCCTCATCAGTTGACCCTGACACGCGGGTCTACAACAGCATACATGATATCCGCAATGATCAGGCTGATCTGCGTCAGGATCATCAGGAATACCGTATAAAACATAGCGAACGGAATATCACCCGTTATCATCGCCTGGTAGGCGATACGTCCGATTCCCGGGATCTGGAAGATCTCTTCCGTGATCATGGCGCCGCCGAACATATTGGGCAGCAGAAAGCTCATGTAGGAAACCAGAGGGATCAGAGTATTACGGAAGGCATGTTTGTTGATGACAACTTTTTCAGGAAGTCCCTTTGCCCGGGCAGTACGGATATAATCCGCATTGAGAACTTCCAGCATGTTGGTCCTGACATACCTTGTAAGCCCGCCGATCGACAACATGGCGAGCGTCAGGACAGGCAAGACCAGATGATACAGGATATCCCCGGTCTGCTGCATAGGCGTCATGCTGTTGAACAATCGTCCGGTCAAACCGTAAAGCGGAAACCATCCCAGCTTGACAGACAGGAAATATTTAAGAAGTGTAGCCAGATAAAATGAAGGCAGTGAGATACAGGCTAGTGCAAAAACCGTTATCGTATAATCTGTTTTGCTGTATTGTTTTCGGGCAGCCAGTATACCCAACGGGATACAGATCAGGATCTCCAGAACAAACGTAATGATGTTCATGAGCACAGACCACCAGATGGAGTCCCGGAAGACTTCCGTTACAGGCTTCATATATTTCCAGGAGTCTCCGAAATCTCCCCGGATGGCATTGGCGCACCACCGGAAGAAACCGGTTAAGATCCCGCTGTCCATGCCGTAGACATGGTTCAGTTCCGTAAGCCATTCCGTATAGGTCTTCCGACCGTTGGTACTCGCGGCAAACTGTCTTGCCATCTTCTCTATATAAGAGGCCGGAAGACACCTGATGATCGCATAGAATACCAGGGCTCCCAGAATGATGATACAGATTCCCAATATAATTCTGCGAATCAGAAACTTTGACACATTATCACCCCTTCACACTGCTTATTTTTATTGAGATCCTCTCTTTTTAAAAAACGGCCCCGCCGCGCTTGGCGGCGGGCCGTTCTTCTTAAAGCAATCGTTTAAAACAATCTTACACGTATGTGCTTCTTTTCTTAGTTCATTTCCAGAAGCTCGATATCATGCATCCAGCCCCAGAAGGTGGTGATGTCCGGAGTAAGGGTGTCGATATTGATACGCTCGGTGCTGAAGATGATGCAGTTCTGACGCTGGTAAGCCGGGATTTCCACAGCCCAGTCAATGATGATGTCAAGGCACTGCTTGTACAGAGATTTACGATATGCCTGGTTGTCGCTCTTTCTTGCTTCTACGATCAGATTGTCCAGTTCTGCGTCACGGATGTGGTAATGGTTGGAATCAGATCCGCCTTCGCCTACAACGCCTGAGCTGTGATATACCTGATACATATCCGGATCGATCGTAGCGCCCCAAGCTGCGCACCACAGTTCCTGGGTACCTGCATCCAGAGCATCCCACAGAATGTTGGAATCAGCCGGGTCATTGATGGTCAGGGTGATACCGATCTGCTCGAATGCATCACGAGCCATGGTAAGTACCGTATAGGACGGGTGATCGCCTGTACCGTCGCCGGGGATGATCACTTCGTAATCCAGTTTTGCGCCTTCCGGAGCTGCTGTTACTTTACCGTCTTCTACGGTGAAGCCTGCTGCTTCGAACCACTTCAGGGATGCTGCAAGAGCTGCTGCATATTTGTCTTCTGCGGTCATATCTGCTGTGTAGATGTCATTGCCTTCCGGATCCACGGAGAATGCCAGCTTATAGCCTTCATCCGTTGCCTGCGGTGCTGCCCAGGAGGTGTTGGAGATCGGGTACTGGATAACGGAAGCAGCTTCGCCGTAATAGGAATCAAATGCTACATCACGATATACAGCCAGAACAGTTGCGAGAGCTTTACGAAGTGCTTTGGATTCTGCAGAATCTGCTACTCCGCCAACGTTTACGGTATCAGCATTCATGCCGATGTAGCCGTATCCCAGGTTATCTACCTTGGAAGTGGTGATCACAGGACCTGTGATCTCGCCGTCACCGTTGATAGTGCCGACTTCTTCGAAACGGATCTTGGAACCGGTCATTTCACCAGCATCAACTTCACCCGTACCAACAGCAGTAGCGACTTCTGCTGCAGCGGTTTCCTTGAACTGGATTTCCTTGATCTTAGGCTCACCCTTGTAGTAGTTTTCATTTGCTTCATAGGTGATAACCTTGTTTTCATAGCTGATGAACTTGTAAGGACCAGCGCCCATCGGATGCTCGATCAGAGATTTCTGTTTGCTAAGGTCACCGAAGTCAAAACCGAACTGATTGTTCTCATAATCGTATTTGTCTGCATCGCCATAGTAATGCATCGGGGTGATCTGGATGCCGAGGATGCTGTATACGGCAGGAGCTTCATAACCTGCTGTGGTAACTTCTACAGTATAGTCATCCAGCTTCTTGATACCGGAGATGTTCGGAACGCCTGCGCCGCCCATTGCTTCATCCTTCGGGCCGTATTCCATAACGAATGCCAGTTTCGCATTGCCTGCAACGTCGGTGCCGTCAGCAGACTCGGTGGCTGCATAAGCTTCTACATCGCCTTCATATGCTGCATAAGTAGCATTGTAGTAATCTTCGATGGTCACTTCGTCGGTAGCCAGATCAAAGGTCTTTCCGTCACCAGTAGTAAGGATGCCGTCAGCGATCTCGCCGAAGCCCCACATTACCATACCGAAGGCAACTTTCTTGCTGTCGCTCTCTGCGATCTCATCTGCTGTCAGACCAGCGTAGTCTTCGGAATAATCCATATAGTTAGCCAGAACATAATCAACGATACCCTGTACGTCATTCATCCAGCCTTCTTTGACCAGAGCCCAGAAGCCATCCTGCTGTTCCTGTGTCCAGCCATCTGCTTCAGACCATTCATGATCTTCACCTGCAGCAAAGATATCTTCTGCCATCGCTGCGTATTTGTCATATACTTCGCTGGTGGTCTGTGTCTGATATTCATTGAGACCCAGGATACCATAGGAAGACAGCGTAGTGGAGCCAACATAAGTAGGATCCAGATAAGTATAATAAGTAAAGATGATATCATCTGCTGTTACCGGAACTCCATCGCTGAATAACAGGTCGTCACGGATCTTCGCGGTATACTTTGTGGTGTCAGTTGCTTCATCATAGACAACGCTGATATCAGCAGGTCCCTTGTAGAGATAGTCGGTACCGTTGTAGGAAACCGTTTCACCCTCGATCGCATTGTAGATAATGCCGCCTGAACGATCTGTTGTCAGGATCTGGATCTGGGTCAGTTCTACGGCATCCTGGTCATAACCGGTATCCGCATAGAACGGGCTGAATTTAGCAGAAAACGGGCTGTACGCTACTACCAGCGGTGTGCCGCCTTCCTCTGCGGGCGCTGCTTCCTCAGCAGACACAAGCCCTGCCATGGATAAAGCCATGACCAATGCCAGAAGCATTGCAATCATCTTTTTCATCATTTTAAATTGTTCCTCCTTTAAAAATATTGGGGATTTCCTGATTCGGGTAATCCTCCTTGATTTTTGTAAAAATCATACAAATAGTATCACAGTGAACAGGTCAAGACAAGACTCTTTTCACATACATCGGGCTTCCTTTCCTCTACTTCCACAAAAGAAGCATCAACAGGATAACAAGGATCATCCCGCCTCCGACGATCCCCATCACGGTCAGCGCCGCCAGGATCGAATACCAGGTATACCGCCGGTATTCCGCTTTTGTCAGAGCCTCTTCCCTCTCAATCTTTGCTTTGAGGGCTTCTTTGTCCTCTTTGCGTTTTCTTCCCGTAAGCCGGAAAGGGGGACGTGATAACTCATCAAGACTCTCCATGCTGACAATGGTCCGCCCGTCATCTTCCCAATCATCTTTTTTTCTTCTTGTCACTGCTCTGTCCTTTCGCCTTTGCGTTTTTCTTCTGAGGTTCTCGCTGTCCGTCATTTCAGTTTCACGGCATCAAACAGGTCCAGCCACTCCACAGCTTTTTCGCTGACTTCTTTCAGGCAGCTGGGATCAAAGGGGCTTACGAGATCCGCATTTTTCAGAAGATCCGTAAACGTCTGCGTTCCGCCCTGAATTGTATAGGCCATGTAGTGTTCCCAGGCGTTTTTCCTGTCTTCCTGCAGCATCGCCCAGAATTCCAGGGATACAGTCTGTGCCAGACAGTAATCGATATAATAGAACGGACTGGAATAGATATGAGATTGTCTCTGCCAGCCCTCTCCTTCACTGTAGAAGGGGATCTCCCCGTCCAGTTTCTGCCATGGCATATAGATTCCCAGCAGTTCTTTCCAGACGCCATGCCGCTGCGCCGGCGTCATATCCGGTTTTTCATAAACAATATGCTGGAAATGATCCACCATCGTACCGTAGGGAATGAACTTGATGGCAGATGCCAGATGGCTGTACAGGAATTTATCTGTATCCGGTCCGAAGAATTCTTCCGCCCAGGGCCAGGCCATAAATTCCATGGACATGGAATGTACTTCGCAGGCTTCCAGGCTCGGCCACATCAGATCCTGAGGAACACGGTCTCTGTTCATATAAGCTTCAAACGCATGTCCCGCCTCATGGGTCACGACTTCCACATCGTGTTTTGTTCCGTTGAAATTGGCAAAGATAAAAGGCATATGATAATCCGGCAGATCCGTGCAGTATCCACCGCCTTCCTTGCCTTCTGTGCTGAGCACATCCATAAGTTCCATGTCCAGCATTTTCCGGAAGAATTCACTGGTTTCGGGAGATAATTCATCATAGAATTTTCTGCCTGCCATCAGGATATCATCCGCACTGCCCTGGGGTTTCGGGTTTCCAGAACGAAACTCCAGTTCATTGTCTGCGAAGCTCATAGGGTATTCCTTGCCCAGTCTTTCTGCCTGCTGCCGGAACAGTCTGTCTGCCACCGGCACCAGATAAGTGCGCACGGCTTCCCGGAACGTTTCCACATCTTCTTTGGTGTAGCAGTTTCTCTGCATCCGGTAATACCCGAGCTGCGTATATCCGTCATAGCCCAGTTTTCTTCCCATTTCATCCCGCAGATGTGTGAGTCTGTCATAAATCTCGTCCAGCTTCGGCTGTTGTGTCTTGTACCAGCCGCCCTCTGCTTTCCAGGCATTGAGCCTTCTTTCGTCATCCGGATCATTCTTGAACGGCGACATCTGGGAAATAGTGTAGGTTCCTCCCTCAAACGGGATCTGTGCCGATGCGATCAGGTGATGATAATCATCCACCAGTTTATTCTCTTCCTGCAGCTGCGCAATGATCTCCGGGGAGAACGCTTTCAGTTCCAGTTCCGCATTCACGAAATAAACTTCTCCGAATTCTTTTTCAAAGGCCTCTTTCCATCTTCCGGATAAAAGCGCCAGAGTAAAATGCTGCAGATATTCCTGCAGCTGCGGAAAAGCGTCATTCCAGAATTGGAATTCTTCTTTATAGAACGTATCTCTCGTATCTATGGAATGCCGGATGGATGCCAGCGTCTCCTGGGTCATAGTGTGCCTCATCAGCCGGTCTTTCTGAAGAAACACTTCCCTGGCCTCCTCATAAGTCTGTGCCTGTTTCAGATTCTCGGTCAGTTCCTTCGACTGACGGATGATCTCCTCCAGATCCGGCCGCTTATATGGCATTTCCGAAAATTTCATAAACTACTCCTCCATCTTTCTCATCTTCTGTATCAGGATTCATTTACCAGCTTCCCACAGATATGCTCCGGCACCAGTGCAAACATGAAAGTGCCGGGTCCGGACCTTACGATCTCCTGCTCGATATAATGTTCGTCCGACGTAAATTTGCGGCTGAGGCGTCTCGAGATCTCGTAGATGATCTCCCTGTCTTCGACGATCTCGATCCGGCCGAATACGATCACGCTCCGGATATTCAGCGCCCAGTCTCCCTCTTTCCGGTACCCGCTGTCAAAAACACAGAAAGATGCCTTATCATGCTTTTTCAGCGCGTCGATCTTGTGCCCTTTCCTGCCACTGTGGAAATACAGCTTTCCGTCTTCTTCATTGTAATAATGATTGAGCGGCACCCCGTATGGATACCCATCATCTCCCAGCACCGAAAGGACTCCCCTAAGTTCCTGTTTCAGGATACCGATGCACTCTTCTTCCGGCAGTTTCCGGTTGACACGGGTCAATTCTCTGAACATATCTGATAAGCCCTCCTGATCATAATGGTATATTATAGCAGATGGCAGGCATTTATTAAAATCCTGTTTTCTTTTTGTACAGTCATCTCCTGCGATGCACAAAAAGATCCTGGCTGATGGTCGGGATCAGAGTATTCTCCACCTGTGTTCTTAAAATGGCCTATCTTGAAAAACAAGAACAGCCCGTGTTCTTTATTTCAGACATTTTGGAATACAAGAATACGAAGTGTTCT
>JAFWOB010000085.1 GCA_017510065.1 Parasporobacterium sp. | reverse complement strand
GGCGGATTCCCGGGGTTGAGTCTCCTTCGTCTGTGGTGCTCTGGTCTTGTAGGCCTCCACCATCGCTTTCAGCTCCGTGTTCGGCACATGGGTTTTCACATCCTGCCAGATGTTCTTTCCCTTATCGTCCTTGCCCTGAAGGGTGGGCTTCGTAACCACAGTAGCGCCGTCTGCAGGGATCTTGGCCCAGAGGCCCTTGCCGTACTGGTTTTCATGGACGGCCTTTGCAGGGAGCACAAAGCTTGCCCACGGCGTCTTGTCCGCCGGATCCTGGTTGGGAATGGAGATCCGCATAAACTCCCTGCCGTCCTTCGACTGGAAAGGCTCTGCGAGGCCTTTTCCAAACTTGATCGTTACTTCTTCCTGCGTCGGGAGCTTCACTCCCTTGGCGATCTGCTCCTCGGCTTCCTTCACGAAGTCAGGAACAAACTGATCATCTTTTCTGCCGTTCTCAGGCATTGTCTCATTTCCTCCTTTATAGGTTGAATCGTTTTCATTGACGCGAAGGATCTGCTCCGCTGTCATCGAGATCTTATCGCTGCTGAAATCCACGATCCCGGACTCCCGGAAACTGAACATATCTCCATTCGAGCCGCCTACGATCACATGATCCAGACAGGGAATATCCATGAGCTTTCCGGCCTCCACGCAGCGTCTGGTCGTGGTGATATCCTCTTTGGACGGCGTCACATCACCGCTCGGATGATTGTGCAGCAGCAGGAATCCGGCTGCATTGGACAGGATCCCGGACTTTAAAATGTTCGGGATCGCCGCTACAGATCCGTTGATGCTGCCCATGCTGACGATGTTGAAGTTGATGGGCTTCAGCTTGTTGTTGAGGTTCACCACGCAGAGGATCTCCCGGTCATATTGGGAAAGCTCCTTTCTCATCACATCAAGCGCTGCTGTCGGGGAGGAGAGAGGGACATCCGAATAGAGCGGATGCCCCTCAGCCAGGCGCACACAGACCTCTTTCAGCTTATATCGCTTCGTTTCGTTCTCTGTCATTGCGTTCCCGGCTGTCCTCCTTAAGCTCGATGGTGATCTTCAGGACCTCGTCATCCGGCATGGACCGGATATAGTCCCGCAGCTCCTGCAGCGTCATCTCGATCACCATTACACGTCCTCCTCACTGTCATCAGAAGGATCCTCGTCATTCAGAATCTCATTCTCATAGGGATCCTCGTCATTGTAAGAGTCTCTGATTTCCTGATCCGAACCGGCACCATAATCCTCTTCATCGTCATCGGTATAGTCCGCGTCGGGATCCGGAGCAGACTCCGTCTTCTTTTTCTTCTTTGTCTGCATCAGGAACCATCCGCCGCCTGCCGCCGCCATCAGGACAATGATGATCAGGACTGGGGCAAGGTTGGTTTTCTTCGTTTCCTTTGCCGGTTCGTCTTCCGGTTTCTGAGTCTCGGATTCTCCAGTCTGGGATGCAGCTTCTGCAGCAGCCTTTTCAGCCGCTTCCTTTGCAGCCTGCTCCGCAGCCATCTGGGATTCGTATGCTGCCTTCTCATCATCCTCCATCAGGGCAAAGAGATCTCTCTCATCGACCATGTTAAGGAAGTGTACGGTTTCCTCGCCCTTCTCATCACGATCAATGATCAGGTAGAAGTAGTTGCCGTTCTTCGTAACCAACGTGACAAACTGTTGGCCTTCACCATTCCTTTCCCCGAAGTCATCTACCAGAGTCAGATTGCCGGAGGGTGTAAGGCCATGGGTGGGCTGCGTCTCAGCAGGCTCCATCATGCCCTGGAAAAGCTCCAGGAAGCTTAGGATCATTGCCTGGTCGATATCGAAGGAATAACCGTCATCTGTCGGTGTGGAAGGAATGTCATTGACTCTCAGGTATTCGCCGCAGACATAGCCGTATCTTGCCGGAATCTCGATCTGATACCAGCCGTCTTTTTCTCCAAGAACCTTCACGTCAGTTCCGTTCATCAGCTGGGTGATGATGTCATACCCGGTACTCGGACCGGTACGGACATTTAAGTTGCTGCCCTGGGTGCTGACAGTTCCGGTCCTGCCGGGGTCTTCCTGCTCTTGCTTATCAATGGAGATGGTTACAGAGCCCTCTCTCACTGTGACATGCAGCGTCGGCAGGAACATGGCGATCAGCTTCGGATGCTCCTTCAGTACCTCCAAAATCTCCGGATCCATCCCCGTAAGAAGCGTTGTCAGGACATCAGTATCAAAGGGAAGTGCATCGTCTTCACCGGATTCATCGGTACCGGCCTGATCAGTTGTTCCCACTGTTTCGGCGGTATCGGCAGGCGCAGTTGCATCCGCGCTCTTTGCCGTCTGGGTCTCCACCGGAGTACTCTCTCCATCCGACGCATAGGCAAATGCCGCCGTCGGGAAGAGCATCACGCATACCAGCAGGACTGCGATCATCGCAGTCAGTTTCTTTTTGATCATTCTTCAGGATCCTCCTTCTCATAGGTTTCGTTTTCATCTTTTTCAGTTGCGTATCCGCCTGGGAACTGGGGGAGAACGGTCCCTTTCGAGCGGATCAGCTCTGCCAGCTGTTCCGGCGTCAGGTTCGCAGTCTGGAAGATCCCGTAAACAAAGACCTTCTCAGCTTCGTTGTACTTTCGTTCCAGGTCCTTCACCTTGGCCTCCCAGTCATCCCGCTTCTTCCGGGCTTTCTCAAGTTCCTCCCGGAGCTTTACAAGTCTTGTATCGTCCATTTCTATCCTCCTTTTGGATGAAATGACCGCCTGCCTGGACTTAAGGCAGACGGCCAAAGCAATAAAAGTGAGCCTGCCAGTAGGCGGTATCGATACTCGCGTACTGGATCGGGTTGCCGCAGTGGATCATCATGCCGTTTCCGACATAGATGGCCACATGAGAAGCGCCGGTGGTGTTATAAGTGCCCTGGAAGAAGATCAGATCTCCCGGTTTGGCCTCACTTCGTGGAATGATTGCGCAGATCTGCCGTAAGCCTTCAGCTGTCAGTCTTCCGACATTCCATCCGTTTCCGCAGTGATTGACGACCCAGGATACAAAGCCTGAGCAGTCAAAGCTTGTGGAAGGGGAAGATCCGCCCCAGACATAGGGGTATCCAAGATACTTCTCAGCTTCGGTGATCATCTTCCGGAACTTCTCATCTGTCAGCGCTTCACCGGGGATGTCATAGTGCAGCACATCCTGAATGGCGATGGCATAAGGGTTGTCTCCGAAGATATCCGGCTTGTTGCCGAGCGTTTGCATCAGGAGCCCGTAGCGCATCATTTGATCGTCTGAAAGACCTGCTGAGAGCAGGATGTTCGCGAGGCCCTTGTTGTCCAGATTGACGTTCAGGATATAGTAGTCATACGGGACTTCCTCCTCGTATTCTTCCTCTTCCTCATACGTCTCACCGGTTTCGGGATCCGTGCGGGTGACAGTCCGGGTCTTTGTTTCCGTCCGGTACCGGGTCTCCACGATCGAATCAAAAGACAACTCATACTGCGCTGCAAAGATCTGCTGCAGGGTGCCCTGTACCTGGGAACGGGTATAATTCTCAAACACCACCGTCAGATAAGAGGCCAGTTCGTAGGGATTGTGGCCGATCTGGTCCTGAGTGATGTTGATCTCGTCATAGCCGGGAAACTCCGACTCAATGTTGTTGATCCGGGCCTGCAGGGCAGCTTCCAGAGCACAGTAGTCTGCCTCGACTCCGAGGATATCCTCATCCTCAGCCGTGTAAGAGGTCTCAACCACCACGTCCGATCCGCCCTGGAACATCACGGAGCAGGAACCTATCATGCCGGAGATCATCATGACCACCAGCAGGATCCCGCCGCCGATCAGCAGGCCGTGCCAGTGCTTGGACACGAACTCACCGACCCGTTCCGACACCTTCTTTGTCTCCTTAGCGGCTTTCCCGGCATTCTTTGCTGTTGCCGCGCTGCCGGACGCCGCGCCGGATGCCGCAGTGCCTGCATTCTTTCCGGCCTTTGCGGCTGCATACTCCTTTTTGATCTCGCTTTTCTGACGCCAGCGGGAGAAGGCATTGGATCCGTTTTCCGCCGTGTGCTCGGCAAACTGGCTGCCCCTGTTCAGGGCATCGGTACCGGCATTGTCGTCGGCTTCCTGATCGATCTTGTGATGGACAGTATCCGAGAGCAGCGTGGCTGCATGGCTGCCTTTCGGCGTCTTCCTGCCATGGCTCGTTGCTTCCTTTACGGTCTCATCCGTGAAGACCGCCTTATCGAAACGCAGCTTCTCACCGGCTGCCGCCTGGGAGGCCTTTTCGCCCTGAAGCTTCTTTCCGGAAGCTTTCTTGGCGCTTTCCTCCGTTTTCAGTTTGCTTCCCGGAGAAGACCGGCCGGAGGCGCTGCCCTGGCCGGTCCTTCCGGTCCTTGATTCTTTATCCATGGGTTACGCCTCCTTTGCTTCGACCACCTCCGAAAGCTTGGTGGTCATGATGCGGTAGAGCTCGGT
>JAFWOB010000084.1 GCA_017510065.1 Parasporobacterium sp. | reverse complement strand
TATGTGGTTCTGGTTTTGGAATAATTGATGATATGCTTTTTCAGCGTGGCGATCTCTGCCAGACGTTTCTCGGATTCTGCAATCTGGGCCTGCAACTCATCCCGCCTTTTTACTGTTTTATCGACAAGAGCATTGATCTCTTTCAGCGTTTCCGCGCCGCGTTCGTGGAACAAAAGCATACTTTTTGAGATCTGCTTCAGATTATAAACCTTCGTCCAATGGGCATACCCGGCTCCTTTTTCCTGAAGCTTTTCCTGTACATTAAGAAGCAGATTGACAGATTGCTCGCTACGCAAATATTTACTTTTCGGCCTATGATTTCGGGTGCCGATGATGACCGCACGAAGATCTTCCTCCGCATACCCGTCTCCGAGAGAAGAGAGGCGGATAAAACGCTTCTGGTCTTTTCCCCGAAGTGCGATGTTCTTTCCCTGCTTGATTTCATATCCTACTGATTCCAGCATTTGCAGAAAATCGAGAAAGTCCTTCGGCTTCTTTCCGAGAATCGTATCGATATCACGGCAGATCATGTCGCGGAAGCTTTCACGCTGCGGGTAAGTGGTCCGTCTGGGCCTGTCCGAATACGGAAGGGGCTTAATCACGGAGAGGCCATTTTCCAGGCAGATCATATCGCTGACTCTCTGAAGCGCCCGGCCTGACAGCCAGAAGTTTTTGAATTTTCTGGTTCCGTCCATGCTTGTGGAATTGAAAATGATATGGTTGTGAATGTGAGCCCGGTCGGTGTGCGTCGCCACAATGAAGGAGTAGTTCCCCTTCGTGAAGCGCAGACCCAGCTCGTAGCCGATCCGGTTAGCTTCCTCCGCCGTGATCTCTCCGGGTTTGAAGGATTGCCGGATCTGATACGCGATGATATCGTGCCGGGGCTCTTTGCCTGTGATGTGGTAATACTGCCTCTTCTGAAGCATGAACTCTTCATCTGCAGTCATCGGATCACAGCCATAGGCGGTAATAAGCTCGCCTTTCTCCGTTTTCTCTGGATTCTTTGCATAATCCGTTCGCTCACTGAGGCTGTGGGCCATCGATTGTCCCTTCCTCTGATGAAGAGCAATCAGTCGTGTTGCTGCCATTTGTGTTCCTCCTGAAAATGAAAAATGCCGAGGACCGTACCGGACAGAAATCCGATACGGTCCCCGGTGTCGTTTACTGAATGGATGAAAGTCTCGCCAGGATCTCTTTTGCCATTTCCCAAATTTCATCCTGCTTCGCCTGAAGCTCAGCAATATCCGCGCCGTAAATGCTTCCTGTGGCATTTGCCTTTTTCGCAATCTGGTTTAGGTTGTTGCTGCAGCGTCTGAGAAGCGAAGTCATCTCGTGAATATCGGAAGTATCCAGCTTGACGATATAACCGTCCAGAGACATTTTGCGGATGAACGGTCCGAGAAAGCGGACGCCTGCTTCTTCCGAACGCTGGCAGAGCAGCTTGTATTCTTCCGGGGAGAACAGGACCTCCAGACTTCTCGTTTTGGTCCTCATACACGCTCCCTTTCTTCTGGATTCCGAAAGATGTGCGGCCTGCGCTTTGACTTTTCTGCCAGCTCGGCTTTTTCTCTCTGGGATTTGAGTTCTTCCAGGACAGAATCTCTGGCGGCTGCCTGTTCGGACTGTCTGGCCTGTTGTCTGAGCGCCTCGGCGGGATCCGGCTCAGGCAGGTTGTTGATAATCCCGTCAAAATTATTGTCGTTCTGTTCCACGGCATCCTCCACAGCGCGAAGGGCAGCCCTCTGCGGATCTCGCTCCGGAAAGCGTTCCGGATGCAGGATGATCTCCACACGGTCGGAAACCTGCGGATCATCAAACACCACTCCGTTCAGCCACTCCTCGCATTCATGCCAGCCGCCCATCGTTACGATGTTCCCGGCAACACCATAGAAGCGCAGATTGTCCCCGGTGCTTTCCAGCGTATCCAGCGTATAGCCTGCAGCTTCCATAGCAGCAACCAGCTGATCTTTCTCAGCCGGATGATCATGCAACGGCTCAGTGTGAGCCTCGTCCCATTTACTCATTTTCATCCTCCTCATACACCGAGAAATCCACTTTCATGAACTCCTCGTCATTCATCGTTTTCAGTTTGTCCTTGAGACGGCGGACTTGCTCCCTGAGCTCTTTGTCCTCGATCATGCCGAGCCCGGCCATCATATCCATGACAGCTGCGCCGCGGCTGGAATGATCGAATGCCGCAACCAGCGTGGTTTCCTCTACGGTAAAGATCATCGTGTTTCCTCCTTCTTTTTGTGCGGTTTCGGTGTGCTTTTTTGTGTGGATTTCTGTTTGGCCTTTTCAGCCTTCGTCTGCAGATCCTGCAGGACGGAATGCTTCTTCTCGGAAGAGGACTCTGACTGTTCCGGGGCGATCTTAGCTTTCTCCGCAGACGGGGCTGGTTTCAATTCGTAATCACCGGCTTCCTTTTCAGTCAGAGGCTTAACGTATTCCAGCCAACCCCAGGCCTGCATCGTGCCACCCTCAACAAGCTGCCGATTATCATAGTTGTGGATCTCCACAGGAGCATTACCGGCAGGTTTCGGGAAAGTGCCAATATCGACCGGACGCTGGGTGGAATAATAACGGTACCTGCCGTTCTCCTGAAGACCGGGAGCAGGATTCGGCGAAATCTCCGGTTTCACGTCAATTCCTTTTTCCTGCTGAAGATACATGATGTGGTCATCGATGCTCGTGATCATCTCATCGGCAGCCTTGCGGATCCTGTCAAGGGAAGCCTTCAGCTCCGGTGTTTCCTTTCCGTGAGACCATCCGGCGATATAGGCAAAGCTGTAATCGCTTGTCTCGATGCCGTAATGCTGGGCGACGGTGTAAGCGACAGCCTCCGCCTCGACCTCCTTGGCGTTTCGGGTGAGCCTCGGTTCCTCCGGAGGCAGGTCCTTCGGATCGATGGCATGCAGCTTCTGGTGGGCCATCTCGTGAATCATTGTCTTGACCGTCTGGACCTGGCTCATACCTTCCTGCAGGGCGATCCGTTGATCAACCGTGTGGTAGTAGCCCTTGGCCCCGGAAGGGATATCCTCAAAGCCGACAGGAACCGGGCAGGCCCGTTTCAGGGCTTCGAAGAACATCTCGTAATTTGTGACATTACCGGAGAGCTCATCTACGCCGATGGTGGGTAGGGGCTTTCCGTCCGTCTGGCTGACATCAAAGACGCTCACGACCTTGAAGGCTGGGACCATGATCTCCTTTAAATCCTTTGCCGTGCTGCCGTCCGGATTCAGGACCGGCTGTTGCGTGACAGGATCAAGCCGGTCCACTTCCATCTGTTTCTTATAAGGCGTCGGAGCAAGGATCCGGATCCCGGTCTCGCCCTTCTGTACCTGCCTGCCGAAGTTCTTCTGCCAGGCAGTGTATCCGGCAACCAAGGTGGCATCCGGCTTCTGCATGGCGATCAGGATCGTATTGTTCAGGGAATAATCGTGGAATTTGGAGAGCGTCTTCAGATAGTTCTTGAAAGCTTCACTCTCAAACAGCGCCTGGATACCGGCTTCCAGCTTGTCGGTGATCTCCTTGACCTTATCAAACTGGGAGGGATAGGCTTTATCTTTCTTTTCCGGCATGGCGAACCTCCTTTCCGGGTTTCTTCTCCTGTGAGGAATTGCTTTTCAGATCGTCCAGCTGTTTCAGAACAGAGCCGCTTACAAGCTCCGCCTGTTCCATGACATGCTCATAAGGAACAGCGCGTCGGTTCCTGCGTCCATACCCATGCATCTCCATGATCTGATCCCGCGCCTGATTCATGGTGAGTTCAGGATTGTCGAGCTGACCTCCATCCATCAGTTTGAACTGCTGGCTGTAAATCGTATAATCGTACCCGGAATCCGTAGTCTGCAGTGTAAGGTATTCTCTGTGAGCAAGCTGCCAGGCTGCCTGGTCCAATTCGGTCTCCGGCTCAGGGCGAACCGAACCATGCTGGTGCTCTACCATCTCGGCAAATTCGCAGATGTGGAACACAGAGTCACCAACGAGCGTGTGATAATCATCGATATACTCGCACTTTGCGGAGAACTTCCGGTCAGGGAACTGAACTTCCACGGTGCCGCCGTCCGGGATCCGGAAAAGCGTATCATAACTGCTGTTAATGAAGCGGATGCTGTGTTCTTTCTCGTCCATCACTTACCGCCTCCTTTGCGTTTATCGAATTCCATGGAGAACTGCGGCCTGCCGTCCGCCTCCGTGGAAAGCAGGATATCCGCGTTATAGGTCTTGCCGGTCTTCTGGCTCTTGCAGTCCTTCAGCCTGGCGCGGCCATCCTTCAGCAGCTTCTCCACGATCTGGGAGGTCAGGCGTTTGCCGATCTTCGTGAAATAGGCATTGTCCTTCCAGAGAATGAACCGGCATTCACTGTTGCTGCAGAACCATCCCTTCTGTTTTTCCAGCACCTCGGACCCGCAGTGGGGACAGGTGCCGATCACTTTGTTTCTGCTCATAAGCGCATCTGCTCCTTTCGCTTTTTCATAGGTTGTCACAAGCCCTGCGATCATCCCGGAGATCCCGTCCATGAAATCCGCAGCATCGTATTCGCCGTGCTCAATGCCCAGGAGCTTTTGCTCCCATTCGGCAGTCATGGAAGGCGACTGGATCTGCTCCGGCATGACGGTGATCAGGGCATTGCCCTTGTCCGTGGCGATCAAGTGTTTCGTTTTCTTATCGCCTTTACGCTCGATAAAGCCACGCTGCACCAGCTTTTCGATGGTGGCGGCACGGGTGGCCGGGGTCCCAAGGCCTTTGCGTTCCGCTTCCTCCGGCGTTTCATCGGCACCGGCAGTCTCCATAGCTGAAAGAAGGGTGTCTTCAGTAAAGTGCTTGCTCGGGGAGGTCTTGCCCTCTTTGAGAGCTGCAGCATCGATATGAAGCCGGTTTCCCTGGCCAGGGATCTGGCCGAAGGAATCCTCATCCTTCTTCTTGTCCGGATAGAAATGCTGCCAGATGGCTTTCCAGCCAAGCTGCAGATCGGTCCCGCCTTTTCTGGTGAATTCTTCAGCTCCACAGCGTGTCTTTACAGTTGATTCCGCATACAGGTAATCTTCAGCAACGGCGCAGAGAAGCCTTGCGGAGATCAGCTGAAGAACTGCCATTTCTCCCAGGGATAGCTCTCTGAAATCGCTTCCTGCCATCGTCTTAGTAGGAATAATGGCATGATGATCGCTGACCTTGCTGCTGTTGAAAATGCTTGCAGGGCGGACCGGCTCACTACGAAGCGCACTGCCGGTATATTTGAATTTACCTGCGACTGCGGTGATCAGCTCCGGCAGTATCTCCCGCATATCATCGGTAAGGTACCGGCTATCGGTACGGGGATAAGTCACCAGCTTCTTTTCATAAAGGCTCTGGGTGTGATCCAGTGTCTGCTGAGCCGTAAAGCCGAGGATGCGGTTGGCGTCTCTCTGCAGGCTCGTCAGGTCATACAGAAGAGGCGGCTTTTCCAGCCTTTCTTTCGTCTCAACAGCTTCAATCACGACTTCTCCGGCAGCCTGGCACTCCTGTAGGACTGCCTCGGCGTCGTTTTTTGTCGAAAAACGTCGGCTGGACACGTTTAGATCTCCGGCTTTCAGCTGGACAGTCCAAAATGGCTCCGGCTTGAAGGCTGCGATCTGGGCGTCCCGCATGACTACCATGGCCAGCGTCGGTGTCATG
>JAFWOB010000083.1 GCA_017510065.1 Parasporobacterium sp. | reverse complement strand
TTATGTCTGCCCCCGCCGAACACGGCTGCAGCCACATAGGACTGTCCGGTCAGGACCGCCGTGTCCCCGCTGATCTCTACCGGCATGTTTTCATGCTCTGCAGAGAAGTAATTCAGCGTTCCGTTCAGGACGGCTTTAATGAAAGCCTGCTTAGGCTGCCGCATACCTGTCATATGTATCAGGACAAAGCTGTCGTCCAGAACATCGTTCAGAATCCTTTCATCCTTGGAAATCATGCCGTCATACATTTGTATGTACGCCTGCCTGATTTCTTCTGTATCTGCATTTGCCGGCATTTCAGTTCCTCCCGGCTCTCTGGCCGTATACCGGCATCTGCAGCCGGTCAAGAAGTTCATCCATCCGGCGGATCTCCTCCGCTGTAAGGATGACGTCTTTCGCACCGAGGTTTTCCCTGATCCGTGCTTCCTTCCGACTGCCGGGGATCGGGATGATATACGGCTTCTTGCAGAGCATCCATGCCAGTGAGACCTGGCCTTTCGTGGCGTTCTTTTCTGCCGCTTTGTCCTCCAAAAGCTTCATCAGCTCCTGTGCGGCCTTGAATTCTTCTTCCGTGTACTGCGGCATAAAGCTTCTGAAATCAAGCCCTTTTTCAAAGGTGGACGCTGCATTGTACTGCCCGGTCAGGAATCCGTTGCCAAGCGGAGAGAAGGCGACATAGGAGATCTGCAGCTCTTCCAGAACGGGAAACAGCTTTTCATGTTCCCTCACAAGCATGGAATAACGGTTCTGTACCGCCGTCACGGGGCACACGGCATGTGCTCTCCTTAAGTATTCTTCCGTAGTCTCCGAGATGCCCCAGCTCAGGATCTTGCCTTCTTTGATCAGCTCCGCCATCACTTCCGCAACCGTCTCGGGCCCGATCTTCGGATCGATCCTGTGCTGATAGTAGAGGTCGATATGATCTGTCCCCAGCTTCTTAAGACTCCCTTCCACGGATCGTCTGATCGTTTCCGGACGGGAATCCATCTGAAGGCCGGTCGGGCTGTGCTGCACGCCGAACTTTGTGGCGATCACGACCTTATCGCGGACATCCACCAGAGCTTCACCGACCAGTTCCTCGTTATAGGAAGTGCTTCCGTCCTCGTTTGTCCCGATGTAGCATTCCGCGGTGTCAAAGAAGTTGTATCCCATTTCATAAGCCGCACGGATCATCCGTACTGCTTCCTGTTTCTGTGTCGGGGCACCATAGGCATGAGAAAAGCCCATGCACCCAAGGCCGACAGGAACGACCTTCATAGATGTGTTACCAAGTGTTCTCATACCGCTCATACTCATTCAACCTCAATCACTAAAACCCAATTCCTTCAGATCAGTCCGTTAGCGGAAAACCAGCGCTGAACACTTCCCTTAGAATTTGCAGCTTCACTGCCGGTAATGGAAAGACCCCTCTTAAGCTCTGCACCGGGTGCGTACTTTTTAATGTCACGCTCGCTGGATCCCATACCGCTGCCTTCATTGGTGCAGAGGGGCAGGATTGTCTTCCCGGTGAAATCAAACGCCTCCAGGAAGGTAACCACGGCCATCGGCATCGTTCCCCAGTAGTTGGGGTATGCAAG
>JAFWOB010000082.1 GCA_017510065.1 Parasporobacterium sp. | reverse complement strand
CCACAATATATAGGAGGAAAACAATGAAAACGAAAGAAACTGTGTTGCAGCACAGTGAGGATCAGGCAGTGGTGAAAGGAGAACAAAGGATGGATAACAATATGGAGATCGTATCAGAGATCCAGCTGATCAGCACAAAGACTCTGCAGAAGATGTTGGGATGTTGTTACAACACTGCAGTCCGGATCGGCTCAGATGCAGGCGCCAGGATCCAGATCGGGTCCATGGTCCGCTGGAGAGTAAGCAAGATCAGTGAGTATCTGGACAGCAAGCAGGAGGAGAAGTGACATGGAAGGAAAGAACCGACTGGAAGCAGTGCTATTCGGGATCGGTGTGGTGTGTTTCATCCTGATCATGATCCTGACGGTCATGCACTACAAAGAGCAGGATCAGGATCTGCTCGATCGGGCTGATTATCTGATCGCCAGATCAGAGGCGTCAATTACGAGGTGGAACCATGGCAACAGATAAAAAGTACCGGCTCAAGATCCGGCGGGACGGAGTAGTCCGGTATCTGATGTCGGACGGGTCCTTCTGGGAACCAAGGAACTGCCCGCAGCTGACGATCCATGAGTTCACCAGTCGGATGGCTGCGATCCAAGCCTGGAGCGACTGGGCTAACAGATATCCGGCTTCTGCGAGTTATTGGATTCCAGAATGGGAGGAAATCTGATATGGGCAGTAAAAGCAATCTCACACAGGAAGAAAAGGAAAAGATCGTCCGGTTCAGGAAGAAGGGGTTGACTATCAATCAGATCAGTGAGTTGACCGGACGGAGCAAGGCAGCTGTCGCGGAAGCATCTTATGGAGTAGTAGGTCCGCATCTCCATTGGTACAAGGGCGAGCGAAGACACATATACATGCTGTTAATAAAAATATGGCACTGGAAACCACCAGAGGAACAGCCAGTACTGTTTGTGAGTAGTAAGAGACGGAAACCGACCAATTTCAGAACCCCATACTCTTATCCGAGATTATGGGACGAGGAAAGAAGAAGTTATGACAACAGATAAACGAAAATTGAGCACAGAAGAGTACCAGCGAAAGCTGAACGCGGCTGGCACGATCATCCGCTTCATGGGAGGCCTGGCCACAAGATATACCTCAGTTCAGATGCATTACCTCTGGCAGTGTATGGAGGTCATGAGGGCCAGGTATGGAGATATCTTTGTGGCTGATGCCATCAATAAAGATATTATCGATGCGGAATGGGCACTATGGAGATATGGCATTCAAGAAAGGAAGGCATTGAAATGAAATATATGAAGATTGAGATAGACGATGATTCCTTGTTTGGGATCATTGCCGCAGCGAATGAGGCACTGCAGACAGTAGTGAGTGCCCTGGCAGAAGACAAAGGTGATTCCGGATCGGTGACGATCAAGATCAATATGGAGAAAAATACTTTCAAGGACGGCTACAAGAAGCTGCAGAATGGTCTGAATATCGCTTATAAGGTGGATTCCGCTGTGACCAGCAAGACATCATTTAATGAGACGATTCCGACTGATAACCTGATGCTGGCTGCATACAACGAATATGGATATGTGCTCACACCGGCGCCGGATCCGCAGATGTCTATTACTGATTTATATGAAGAGGAGGAAGATTAATGGCAACAATTTACGACATGACAGCAGAATGGTCTGAGGTCGCGGAAATGTTGGGAGACAGTGAAGTAGACGATCAGGTCATATGGGATACTCTGGAAGCCATTGAAGGGGAGATCGAGGCAAAAGCTGAGGGTTATGGCAAGGTGATCCGGCAGCTGGAGCATGATATGGATGGCCTGGCCCAGGAGACCAAGCGCATGCAGACCAGGAAGAAGACCCTGGATAACCGAGTCAAGGCATTGAAGAAACGCCTGCAGGAAGCAATGGAGATTATCGGAAAAGAAAAGATTAAAACGGATCTCTTTAGCTTCTACATTCAGAAGAATCCGCCCAACTTCCAGATGGATGCAGAAAGTGTATATGACATTCCGGAGGAATATCTGGTGTATAAAGAGCCGGAAATCAATGCGTCCAAAGCGATCGAATTCCTGAAAGGCCAGGAAGGACAGAAAGCTGAATGGGGACATCTGGAACAGGGACGATCCCTAAGGATCAGATAGAAATGAGCCGCCAGCAAAGCGACAGCCAGCGACTCATATATATATAAATGATGTAAGCACTGTGAATATAACACAGAGAAAGGATGAAAGCAATATGGGACTCAAAATTACAAGTGGATTGGTTAACCGGCCTCAGAAGATCGTGATCTACGGTCCGGAAGGTATTGGCAAGACCACTCTTGCAGCTGACTTTCCCACACCAGTATTCATTGATACGGAAGGCGGCACGGCACACATGAATGTCTGCCGGGCAGACTGGGGATCAACGTGGGAAGATCTTCTGAATGCCGTAGATGAAATCGTTAAGAATAAAAAAGACCTGGGGCTGGAAACCCTGGTCATTGATACAGCAGACTGGACGGAGCAGCTGTGTGTGGATCACATCCTGAAGAAATACAACGTACAGGGCATTGAAGATTTTGGTTATGGTAAAGGCTATACCTACATTGGGGAAGAGTTTTCCAAGCTTCTGAAAGCCTGTGACAAGGCAATCGCTGCCGGCATCAATGTTGTGATCACGGCGCATGCCAAGATGCGGAAATTTGAGCAGCCGGATGAACTGGGAGCGTATGACAGATGGGAAATGAAACT